>JAHDCK010000247.1:4721-7333 GCA_020629915.1 Saprospiraceae bacterium | reverse complement strand
GAAACGGGCTTTTGTTTTAGATAAATTATATATAATATAAAATTATTCCTTTACAATTTTAACATTAGCCAATCCTTTATCCGTTTGAATACCTAATATGTAAACTCCGGATGGCAAATGTCCGATATTCATTTCAAATTGTGTTCCCATCATTTCCCTGGTAAAAATCAATTGTCCCATTGCATTGAAAACCTGCAGAGACTGTGGTCTTATTTTATCAATATTGATATATAAAACATCGCTAACCGGATTTGGGAAAATATCAATGTACTGATCTAATGAAGGCTCAGAAGTATGTGAAGTCAGGAGAACAGTTTGATCCCCCAGCCCGGAAAATGGCATAAATTCTCCGTTCGCATTGATGACCTGAACTCCCTCCACGTCAATGGTAAATGGGATATGTGCTTCATTGGTTCTGCCTATTACGATTTCAGTAATGATAATTCGAGCTTCTCCTAATTTAATTTTAGAATTCGCACTTCCGTTACTGGCATCTTTACGGGTAAAAGCAAAATCACCACGCTTGGCATAATCTTCTGATTTTACAAAAAACAAGGCTTCTTCCTCCGTTCCAAAAACCGGATTATCATCAAAATCAAAAGAGGTAATGGTCCTTTGTCCTATATCTCCATCATCATATCTTAGCTTGAAAGCTGCTCCAAAAACTCCGGAGGCCGGGGCATTTTGTGTCCCCATATAAAGATCTACAATGATTTCTGCGGTGGAAGTTTGCGGGTTGACTTCAATGCTGTCCTTTTGTATTTCTACAAAAAATAAAGGAGTCCGACCTTCCTGAGGGCGCAGGGGATTCACACCATCGTGTTGTTCTTCATAATTTTGAACAATGGCAAAAATATCCGGCAAATCTACCAATCCATCTCCGTCACAGTCTGCATGTTTGTGATTTACACTGTCCGGGTTGGAGGTATTCCAGTCCGGAGCAGCTTGCCCTACCCAGTTAATACTGGCATCCGGACGGGCAGGGCCTGAATTCCCATAAGCTAATCCCAGCCATAAGGCATCATACACATCTACAATACCATCATAATTTATATCACCGGGAAACACACAATCCGTCTGATAACAGGTACTGTCATTTTCAGAAATATAAATATCATCACAAAATATATCTATACAATTAGAATTTGTATCTTCGACAACCAGGCAAACTTCATATAGCCCCGGAGCTGCATACACGTACAATAAAGAATCATCCGATGTCGTAACAGAATTTCCATCACCCCAAATCCAGTTGGAAACCTGATAGGTTCCGTTTGAATTTTGGTAGAATTTTATCCCGTTTTCAAACAATGTATCGAATTCCCAGGTGAATCCCGCTGTACATCCTCCATTATTGAGGACATCCACCGTTTGGCAATGAGTACCGTAACAAGAAGTTCCGGTGGCCTGATAATCTACACAAATTTCATACGTTCCCGGAAGGGAAAAAGCATAATATAAAAGCGGTCCCGTCCCATACTCATAAATTACGTTTCCTCCTGTCGGATCTGTTGGATTATACCAAACAATGGAATCTGGAAACGGGTTGCTATTAGCAGCCACTGTCCCTATTACAACATTTCCGGACACATTAAAATCGACAAATACATTACAGGGAAGTCCTTGCCCCACATAAACACTATCGCAATAGGTATCCATGCAAGTCAGGACATTCATAGAATCCGTCTCGAATATAGTCAGACAAACTTCGTGATAGCCCGGAGAAGAGAAATTGTGTGATGGATTTGGAAAACTATAACTGACAGAATTATCAATTAACCAACTGTAATTGAGTTGATTCCCTGGTGTAGAGGGAACAGATGAACTTGTCAAATTGAGGGTGTACCCAGCTGTGGTTGACTCAATGGTGGAGGTAAACAAGGCCAAACAGTTATTATTCATCTGGTTGACCCAAATCGTTTGTTGATCGGATGTCACACACCCATTTGCATCCGTCATGGATACAGAAACGACATAAGAACCTCCTGTTCCGTAAGTATGAATGGGAGATTCTTCCGCAGAGCTATCTCCATCACCAAAATCCCAACTGTAGGTAAAGGGAGCTAAACCTTGTGGCTGAGGAATAAACTGAATAATATCTCCTGAATTTGTAGTGGGATTATAACTAAAATCAACACTACAATTTCCCGGGTTTCCAATAGTAATAGTTGTACAAAATGTATCCGTACATATAACCGAGTTGCTTATACTTTGGGTTAAATATAAACAGACATCATAATTTCCTGTTCCGGGGAAGGTAACTACGGGATTCGGATCATTGAGGAGAATACCCATGCCCATATCCCAGGTGAAGGTTGTGTTAGCTGTAGAATCATAAACTGACGTATTCAAAAAAGCCACAGCCCCGGACGCAGTGGAGCCATCTGTTTGAAAACCAGCCTGACAAAGTAACTGCCCGGAAGCCTTTCCAAATAGTAATCCTGTTAACAGGAAAACAAAAACCGCCTTTTTCAATAAATCAAAATGATCTTTCATAGTTGCTTTTTTTGGAGTGAACCTAAACCTTCACGCTTCAAAAATGCCGTTTAAAAGACAAAAAACAGAGTACAAAAATGAGGATTTGTCAGAAAATTATCAATTTTAATTCTTTG
>JAHDCK010000247.1:0-4711 GCA_020629915.1 Saprospiraceae bacterium | reverse complement strand
ATAATCAGTAACTTAACAGTTCAAGGGAAAAAGGTTTGTCGTGTAAGTAGAAATTTTTATATTTAGGCCAATATGACAGGGAATAAAGTAATTCAACTATTAAAATCGTTTTCGGCCTACGAATTAAATCGTCTGGAAAAATTTCTTTTATCCCCTTACTTTAACGAGAATGATACCCTCCTTAGTTTATTTATTTATATAAAAAAGAAAATAAAGTCCCAAAAGGAGATTCCGGAAGAAAAAATCATCTGGAAATCGCTTTTCCCAAAAGTACCTTATAAAGATACAAAATTCAGGCATCTATGTTCGGATTTGAATAAATTAACTGAAGATTTCCTGAAAACAGAATACCAAAGAACCCAAAAAACGGAATCCGAAATTCAGTTGTTAAAGTATTTTAATCAAAAAAATTTACAGAAACACTTTTCCACCCATCTCAAAGCTATAGAAAAAAATTTAATTCAACTGTCTGTTAATGATAGTACATTTTACCGACATCGATTTTTACTGGAATCTGAAAGAGGGCAAAATCTGGAGCGACAAAGAAAGTTCAATGAAGGCATCCAATGTCTGACTGCATTGGATTTTTATCTGGATTGTTATTTTATTATAGAAAAATTACACAACTATTGTTATTCTTTAAATTATAAATATATTATAAACAAAGAGGTTAATGTAGGATTGATGTATGCGATCAAGGAGATAAAAAATGATCCTAAATACCTCGAAGTCCCACTTATTGCCATTTATTTGGATGTAGCTAACCTGCTTCAGAATCAAAGCAATGAATTGTATTATACGAATTTAAAAAATACGCTTTTAGAAAAAGGTCATTTTTTATCCAAGGAAGAACTGGGAGGATTGTATGTTTATCTTCAAAATTTCTGCGCCAAAAAGATCAATTCGGGTGAAAGTCATTACTACAGCGAAATGTTTGGAAATTTTAAAAATATTATTAAAAATGAGATTTTTTTGGGTGGAAAAATGAATGCGGCTCTTTTCAATAATGTAACGGTGACAGGAATAGGAGCCGGAGAATATGAGTATGTAGAAACCTTCATCCACAAATATGTGGAACGCCTGCCCAAAAATATTCAGGAAAATGAACTCACCTACAATCTCGCCCGCCTCTACTTCGCTCAAAAAAAATACGCCAAAGTCATCGAACAATTGCGCACAGCGGAATACAAAGATGTTTTTTATGCGATGAGTGCCCGATGGATGATGGTGAAAACGTATTATGAGCTAGACGAATATAATGCACTCGAATCTTTACTGGATAGTTTCCGGATTTACCTCCTCAGAAAAAAAGAAATTACCTCCACCCACCGTCGCCAATATCTCAATATGGTGCGCTTTGTGCAAAAAATCATCCGACTCATGCCCGGCGATAAAAAAGCCAAAGAAAATCTCCGAAAAAAAATTCAGGAATCCAAAGCCATCGCCGAAAAATCCTGGCTTCTTTCAATAGTTCAATAGTTCAATATTCCAATATGAAAATTATTAAATTATTGTACCAATTGTATTTCAAAATTATCCCACTGGACATATTTGGCTAAATTATATCCTTCTAATTTGTTATGGTAGTAGAACAAAAGCTTGAAATCCTGACTGATGATGTTACCCTCCTTGTCGAATTTGAGGGGTTCGTCTACGTGGTAGAGTCCCAGATTTTTGATGCCGCCCTTGACGAGATCGATGCTGGAACCCTTGACCGCTTCGGAGAGTTTGATTTCGTCTTTTTGCTCCATGAGCAGGAGGCGTTCCTGTAATGCTTCTACTGCACTAACAAAAATCTCATACGAAATTTTATAATCTTCCGGCGGCAATCTGAGCACCCCGAACAGATCGAGATCGTTATTTTGTTTTCTTAATATATTAAAAGCTGTGTATGCAACAACATGACTGTTGAGTACGACATTTTCCTTATGAAATCGATCGACGATAACCCTGGCAAGTATTTTGGTATATTCTTCGTCCCGTTGCAGGTCAGATTTTACAATTCCATCCGAAATAAAATACTCTTTGAGTTGAATGACCTTCCCCCAACGGTCGAGACTATCTCCTTCTTCATTTACAAAATTGCCCAAAACATCTATGGGCTTCCCGAAGGACAGGACAATCTCATTGCTCTCCGAGAAAGTCTCCCAGAAAAATTTGGTGACTTTTCTAAAACTCAAAAAATCCCGACCACTATCCAGGTATCGTTCCTTTCCTTCCCGCTTGAGATATTGATCAATCAAAGCCTTGGCTTCCAGAACGAAATGATAATCCAGAACCAAGGGAACAATAAAAATTTTCGTATCTTTTTCTTGTTGATATAAAGCGCGTTGTGCTTCGACTGCTGTACCCAGCAAGCCCATTTTTAGTTTGTTTTCAATCGCGCCGGAACGCTCCCTCGTTCCACCCGGAAAAAACAAACTATGCACGCCACGCTGAATCGTTAGGTTAGAAAATGCCTTTAACGTTTCTAAATAAAACAAATTCTTTTTTCTTCTATCTAAACGATACGCTCCCAGGCGATTCATAAAATAAGCCAGAATACCTTCGTTGAAAAGATTCAAACCGGCACCGTAGGAAAAGGCGGGCAAACCAATGGAATCCAGTGCATAACCAATAAGGATAGAGTCCAGGTTGGAAAAATGAGTAGGCACGAGGACAACCGTTCCCTTTTGGGTCAGGGAGCGGAGCGCATCAATTTCTCCCAGCGTTACAATTTTTTCCTGTAGCTGGTGACGGGTTCCCCAAATTCTTCGGTGATTTCTTCCGGCAGCTGTGTTGAGCAGTCGCTTGAAAAAAATGGTGAGGAATTTTCGGGCAAAGCGAAAGGTTGGAATTTTAAAATTACCGACAATTTCCTCTGCGTAGCGATCCACGATGCGTTCTACAATTTCGCGGTTATTATCCGCAGCTACTGCTCCTTCTTTATCCAGGGATTGTTTGACCAGTTTTTTTCGGATTTTACCCCAAAACCCACGTTCGTCCGGCGGATCGACCTTCCAGGGTTCTTCCTTGATCCGAATGCGTTCTTTGAAAATGGTTTTAGCAATTTCATCGCTCAATTTATCTCCGGTGATGTCCAGGATTCTTTCCGTTGTAAAAGCTTTGAGTTGTTTTAAAAACTCAGTGCGATCATTATTCAAATGAACAATCGGCCAATCCTCAATGGGAAAAACATGAGGATACAATTCTCTTTTTTTGGCCTGATTGATGGCGTTGCTATTTTTATTTGAGGGATCTATTTTTTTAAGATATTTTTGGCGTCATAAAATTGATCATTCAACAGCCCAATATAATCCAACAATTCTTCCCGTCCTACTTTTTTTGTAGAGGAGGAAATAAATTGTTTGGGCAACTCCTCCCAGGATTCCAGCATTTTTGTATTAAAGGCATTAATCTTGTTTTTCAGTTCACGCGGCTTTACCTTATCCGTTTTTGTAAAAACAATGGCGAAAGGCACTTGACGACTGCCCAACCAGTTCATAAATTCCAAATCTATGGCCTGGGGCTTTATTCTACTATCAATTAAAACAAAAGCCAATTGTAATTGTGGGCGAAACAATAAATATCCTTCGATCATCTTTTCCCATTCCCTCCGCTTAGTCTTGGATATTTTGGCGTATCCGTAGCCCGGCAAATCTACCAGATACCATCGCTTGTTAATTTCAAAATAATTTAACAACTGCGTTTTGCCCGGCTGGCGGGAGATCCGTGCCAGTTCATTGTAACCGGTCAGCAAATTGATAAGGGAGGATTTCCCCACGTTAGAACGACCGATGAAGGCGTACTCCGGCTTGATGTCCTTGGGACATTGGGTGTATTTGGCATAACTAGCGATATATTTTGCTTCCTGGATTATCATTTTATTAGAATAAGGAACGATAAAAAGTTTTTGGACGCCAAAATTAGCAATAAATTCCCTGAACCATTTGCCGTTATAATTTTTAATATCTATGAAAGTGTTTTTAAATTAAAATCCGGTATCTTTGCATACCTTTTAGGTAAGCGCAGGTTTAAATAGAAATTATGAGTAACCAAACGAAGGTAGTCAAGCCTTACCACAGCGAAGGCAGTAAAAAGGAACAGGTAGGAAATATGTTTGATGACATTGCTCCCTACTACGATTTTCTCAATCGCTTTTTGTCTCTCGGGATCGATCAATCCTGGCGAAGGAAAGCCCTCGCCCAGCTCGACCCGGAAAAATCCAAAGTCATATTGGATGTCGCTACGGGAACGGCTGATCTCGCTATAGAAATGGCACGCCGATTGCAACCAGAAAAAGTGACTGGTTTTGATTTGTCACAGCAGATGCTAAACCTCGGACAGAAAAAAATCGAGACCAAAAAGCTGGATCAAACCATTGAGCTCATTCAGGGCGATTCAGAAAAAATGCCTTTTTTAGACAATACCTACGACGCTGTAACCGTTGCTTTTGGAGTTCGCAACTTTGAAAATCTGGAAGTGGGTTTGAAGGAAATGTACCGCGTACTAAAAACGGACGGACGAGTCGTTGTCCTTGAATTTTCAAAACCACGCATTTTTCCTTTTAAACAACTGTTTAATTTTTATTTTAAATATATTTTACCTACAATAGGTCGTTTTACTTCTAAAAACAAACGAGCGTATAGTTATCTTTACGAATCCGTTCAGGTTTTTCCGGAAGGAAATGATTTTTTACATATTTTAGAAAAACAAGGATTTAAAAACAATA
>JAHDCK010000246.1 GCA_020629915.1 Saprospiraceae bacterium | reverse complement strand
CGGCAGCCGTCGCTAATTTGATTCGCGTACCCATAGCTGCTTTCAGGCTGGCTTTAGCTTTTTCTGCTTTTTCTGCCGGATCTTCCGGTACCGCTGCGGCGGCTGTCGCCTGAGCTTGTTCCAATTCCGCTTTTAGGCGTTTGATTTCCTCGTCCCGGTCATTGCAGTTGTCCTTGCAAGTATCAAGGCTTTGGCGAGTCAAGCTCAATTTGCCCAGAATTTCATTTATTTCTGCATCATCATCCTTTACTTCTGCTTCCAGTTCCGCAATTCTGGCTTTGTAGGTCTCCATATCACCAGCAGCAACCATTCCACCCATTTTTGCTTTCAGGCTGGCCAACTCATTTTGAGCGGAGGCGTACATATTTTTCTGATTGCTCAAATCATCTGCGGACACCATTCCGGCGAGTTTGGCTTTCAGGTCTTCTACTTCCTGATTAGCCGTTCCGTATTTTCCTTTCCAGTCCTCTCTTTCAGAGGATGCCGTATTATATTTATTTTTCCAATCTTCCGTTTCGGAGGAAGCGGTATTGAACTTATTTTTCCAGTCATCCAAATCAGAAGCAGCCACCATGCTACCTAATTTCAAGCGAAGGTCATCAGCATCTTTCTGAGCGGAACCATATTTATTTTTCCAACCATCCAATTCAGAGACAGCGACCATTCCAGCTAGTTTTGCCTTGAGATCATCGGCTTCTTTGTTAGCTGTTCCATATTTGTTTTTCCAGTCGTCGCGCTCAGAAGCAGGAACCATTCCGGCGAGTTTGGCTTTGAGTTCTTCGATTTCATTCGTAGCGATGCCATATTTCCCGCGGATGCTTTCGTGGGCTTCCTGTGCTGTGGTAAGAGAAGCAGAAAGCGTGTTATTTTCACCTTCCAGCTTGGTAACGGAACTTCTTACGGTCATCAAGTCACCGTGTAGTTGTCCTTTTTCCTGCTCCAGTCTGCGGATGCGGGTGTTGAGATTTTCAATTTCGAGATTCGCTTTTTTCAAATCCGCCTCCTTGAGTTCCAGAGCTTCTTTGAGTTCGGCAATTTGCTTGCGCAAGCCACTGATTTCATTATCTCTTTCTTCCAGAAGAGCAGTCAGGCGACCCACTTTAAGTCCCCATAAAAGGTAACCGAGCAATAAGCCCAGCAACCAGGCAATGAACAAAAACAGTAACATAGTCAGGCTATCCGGCCCGCCAAGTGCATTAAAAAAATTATTGAAATCCATATTTTAAAATGTTGTAATTGTTAATAGAATTGGTTAAAATTATTTGATTTGTACGTTGACCCGTCGATTTTGACGGCGGCCATCTTCAGTGTCATTGGTAGCAACGGGTTCTGTTTCTCCTTTGGTTTTGGGAGTAATTCTATTTCGTTTTACACCCAGGTTAGTTAGGTAATCCCGAACAGCTTTTGCACGCCGAAGGCCGAGAGCATTATTAGCTGTAGCATTTCCCTGATTATCCGTATGGCCAATCAAGTCGATCTTTTTATCAGCATTTTCATTCATATAAACCACGACTTCCTTCGCATAATTTTGGAAAGCAGTACCCGGATTGAAAACAGCAGAACCGGAAGCAAAATTAGCATCAGAGAAGGTCATATTGGTGAAAGTTTGGGAAGCTTTTGCTTTTGGCTTCTCCTCTTTTTCACCTTCTTTAGCTACTTTTACTTCAGGAATGCGGAAGGAAACGGGTTCTCCAAGCGCATCTCCGGAGGTCATTTTTCCACTGATACCCACGCGTTCTTCAGCAATACCTCGTTTTTTAAGCAATTGGCGAATGGCATCTGCCCGAGCCAAACCGAGATTTTCAAAGCGACCAACCTGAATATCTTTTTCACTTGGCAGGTATTTGCCAACCAAATCCAGCGTGGCATCCTTATTGGATTTTAAATAATTCGCCACTTTGTTGAGGAAGTCTTCGTTGTTGGCGGAAAGACTCAGTTCCGCATTTTTATCTCCAAAAGAAAACTGTTCGAAGCCCGAAAGGATATTTTTGGCTCCGGACACAAGAGAAAGGTTGGCTGCATTGGCGGCCGGGTTGTCATTACCTTCTACATTGGCGACTACGGTGGTTTGATCACCACATTGATGCCTGATTTCACAGACATAATAATATCTGCTATACAAGAACCAACCGAGTGTCAACAGAAGGACAAGCAGTACTCTCATAATGTTTGGTGTTTAAATTATATTAAATTTATAATAAAAATAAAGATGTTCAAATTTGATTTCGGTGAGGTTTCTTTCCGCTTTTGTGACGAGGTGCATGGGCTAAAGTAACTTTAGGGCGTTTAAGTTAATCATTAATATCGTGAAGTCAATAAATTATACATAGAAAATGTGTTATGTGATAAATATTTTGCCATTCCACCAGCCCGTTTCGAGTGTCGCTTTATTTTTTTTATAAAATTCAATAGCGGGTGTATTCCAATCCAAGACCTGCCATTTGATGAGGCGGACTTCTTTCTTGCGCGCTTCTTCCAGTAAGGCATCAAAGATCAGTTGCCCGATGCCATGCCTTCGATGGGATTGAGTCAATACAAAATCTTCGAGATAGAGCATTCGTCCCTTCCAGGTAGAAAAGGTGAGGTAGTAGAGCGCCATGCCTGCAATTTTGCCTTCGACTTCGGCTACGATAGTTTCAAATATATTTTTAAAATCATTTTCATAATCTTTAAGAGAAGCTGTAACGGCATCGGGTTCTTTTTCATAGATGGCCAGTTCGCGAACTAAATCGAGGATAGCCGGAAGATCCGCTTCAGTTCCTTTTCTAATGGTGATTTTCATATTTTGCAGGATGGTTATTTTATAAATTCAAAAATAGTAAAAGAAATGAAATGTGTTTTTTCCTGGGAGCCTCAGCCGCATTTAAAGGAATATTTTTTATCTGAAACCAGAGCCTTGGAAGTAGTCTTTGTGGATAGAAAAAATAAAGAAAAACTAAAAGCCAGCCTGATAGATGCGGAAGTGATGGTAGGGTGGACACTAGATTTGGAGATTTTAAAGGCTGCATCTAAACTGAAATATATTTTTTATCCAGGGGCAGGTTTCCAGCAAATCAAGCAGGAGCAAATTGATTACATAAAAGAAAAAAATATTATTTTTACTAATAGTCATGGGAATGCTTTTGCAACGGCGCAACACGCTTGTGCCTTGTTATTGAGTGTGGCCAATAAAATTGTCCTCCACCATGATTTTACAAAAAATGGAAAATGGCGAACAGGCGATAAGGAAGGCAAATCGTTTTCTTTGAGAGGAAAGACAATCGGTTTATTGGGTTTTGGACAAATCGGGAAATTTATTTTTAGAATGCTCAGCGGGTTTGATTGTAAATTTATTATATACAAAAATTCTAATAAAATAAAAAAGCAGTACGAAAATCAGGTTGAAGTATTTTCTAATGAAGCTGGAAATCTTTCTGATTTTTTGATGGAAGCAGATGTATTTATTTCTTCTATGCCGGGAACGCCAATTACTGAAAACTTGATCAATAAAGAAAATATCAAATATTTAAAATCATCAGTTCTTGTAGTGAATGTGGGGAGAGGCTCAGTAATCAATGAGGAAGCTTTGTATCATTCACTGAAGGAAAAAGACATCGCCGGAGCAGGAATTGACGTTTGGTATAACTACCGACCAGAAGCAGATGATGCAGGTAAAAAATTTCCATTTAATTTTCCTTTTCAGGAATTGGACAATGTAGTTTTGTCTCCACACCGGGGAGCCAGTCCGATGGATGATCCATATAGATTTTATGATATTATATATAATTTAAGTGAAATTTTAAATGAAAACCCCAAACTGAAAAATGTGGTGAACTTGGAAAACGGCTACTAGAAAATTAAATAAATTGAATATTAAAGCCCTTTATTTTTTCTTGGATTTCATTTGGGTTTTTTGTAATACCCAGCATCATGCCTCCGCCGCCAGCTCCGCAGAGTTTTAAATAAAATTCTTTTTCTTCTATTCCTTTTTTCCAAATGTTAAAAAGATAATCCGGGATCATTTTTTTAAAATGAGTCAACTGAAGTGCAGAAATTTTCTGGAAACTTTCCAAAAGTCCCTCTGCATCATTGTTTAAATATTGCTGAATAGCTAAAGTATTCAAGGGAGATAATTCTTCTTCCAGCATTCTGATAAATTCAGAATCTTTGCATTGATTTAAAAAATATTTAACAAGGGGTTCGGTTTGCCGGGAATGATTAGTGTCCAGTAAAAATAATTGTATATTTTCTTTTTTACTGTATGGGGTTAAAACGTCAAGGGTCCTGTCATTACGAACTAAAACCGGTGCATTGAGATAACTCACCAATGGATCAAGGCCGGAACTAGAACCATGAAAAAAACTTTCCATAGCGGCCATTTCTTTTTTTAGCTCTTCAGGGTTTTTAGATTTTTCTTTTGCATATTCATTATAAATTGCTGCGACGAGGGCGCCGGAACTTCCCAAACCATAACCCAAAGGAATATTAGAGTCAAAGTAAAGACCATTGGAAATATCTCTTTCTAATTTATAAATTTCTATATGATAAAAATCTTTTTCTTTAAAGTAGTTAAGAAGTTTTTGCAGAGAGCGATTAGAATTTTTAGCCGTATGAATACTATTTTTATCCAGAAACCGCCATTGCCCTGAGAGGGCCTGATAGGGGATGGCCAATGCCTGCGAACCTCGTACAACGGTATACTCGCCAAACAAAAGTAGCTTAGAAAAATATTTTTTATTTTTATTTATCATTCTTTCCAGTCGTGTCAACAGGAGGGAAAAGCTGTTTTGAAATATCCATATCAATTTCTAAATCCCAATTAGGACGAAGTTGATCCTTAGGATTGGAGTATATCTTTTCTGGTTTTGACTTGTTAATATATTTTCCACTATCCCATATTTTATTTTTATTTTTGTCTTCAATCACCCGAAAATAATAAGAACTTGAAGGCATATATTTGTATTCTTTAGTATATTTTTCTTTTCCGCTTATCCAATCTTCTTTGACTTTTTTTGTGCTGGTCATCAATTCTAAAATGTAACCTGTTTCTTTGTCCAACCCTGATAAATTAAAAATGATATTTCCTAATTGCTTATATAAAAGTGTTTTAAATTCAACTTTAGTAGTATCATTTTGTAACCCATAAATATCCGTCACTGCTCCGGGAAGAAAAATTAACTCATAAGGCTTTCCCTCCTTTAAAGGAAATTGCATTTGTATTGTTCGGGGAGTATCTGCTAAAATCAAAAAATCTGCACTCACTTCATTTTTTAACGTGTCTTCCAAAAGACGAATTTTTGTTTTATCTATATTTTTTATTGGAAAGTTCCACTCCACCAAAAAAGGAAGACCAGGATTGTGAGGAGGCAAGGCGGTCTTTTTAACTTTATTAAATTTATTACGGGATTTGCCTGCTTTAGGTGCCTGATTAGCTCTAAACAGTTTTGAGTTTTCAATAAATCTAGTTCTTTCACTTAACTTAAATCCAAATGTATCGAGTTCGGAATAAAAAGTAAGACTATCTCCGCTTTCTAAATCATACCAAATTAAAAGAGAGTCTTTTCTGTATTCTTTTTTGAGTATTCCGGGAGGAGGCAGAATAGAAAAATCCAACGAATCGACCTTTTGATTGAACTCCAATTTTAATTTTCCATATTGTCTGTACGCACTACTCTTAATTCTCAATTCCTGCTGCTCCTCAAATATGTTTATTTTTAAATTAATATTTGTAGAATCTGTTACCAGAATATTTTCATCCGGAAATCCAATTTTCTCATTCGGTAAATCAAATAAATAATTATAATTATTATCTACTAATGCGAATACTTTAAACGCCCCGCCTTTTATATTTTCAATAGAAAAATTTCCGGCCTCATCCGTCCTGGCAAAATATAGCGGACGCTCCTTGTGAACAACAGAATCCTCCAGATTATCATATAACATCACCAATACTTTCTCTTCAGCTTTTTGGGTAAAGGCATCTTTCACAGAACCACGAATAGAAAGCGAATCAATATAATCCCCGGTAGAAAAAACAAACCTATAATTACTCAGGGTATTTCCTTCGGTGAAATCTTTGATAGATTCTCCGAAATTTATCGTATATGTTGTGTTTGATTTTAATGCTTCATTTTTTAAATTGACAATCACTTTTTTACCCTTCAATTGAATATCCGGATTGGATTCTAAAGGCGGCGAAACAATGACCTGATTAAACACATCATCCAGCTTAACCCATTCGTCAAAGTGCAGGACAATTTCTTTATCCTCAAAATTTGTAGAAAAATTTTTCGTAGAAATTTTTGTAGAATCCAGTTGAGGAGGACGCGTATCCCTTGCACCACCCTCCGGGCTAACAATGTTGGCACAACGGAAGAACAACAAAAAGATAATTCCAAATAATAGGATTTTTTTAATCATGAAGGTTTGACTTATTCTGCAAATGTCTGTAATTTTTTTGGAAATGAAAGAAACAAAAAAGGCAGGTAAAATTGAAAGGTCAAAGTCTGCTGTTATTAACGAAAGTAAATCCTGATAAATTATCTAATCCAAAACTTCCCGAAGAATCAAATGCGACTGCATGGGTTTAAAATTTTCGATATGCAGTTGGTAATACATCAAAATTTTATCCACTAGAATCCGCCGCGTCGCCTTCGGTATTTTAATTAAATGATAATTAGAAGAATCCGATTGTAATATTTTATATAAAAATTTGCTTTCTGTTTCATTAAAATAATGCGGATGATGCAACGGTTCAGTCTGAACAAAAGCCCCTTCCTTACAATCGAAAAAAGGAAAAGCATCCGAGCAAATTCCCTGCGGTTCAAACCCCAAAAGCCGGGTCAGATGCACCGCAAAAATCAAATGAAAATGCCCGATAGAACCTTCTGTCTGATCCAAAAGAACAAAATGATGGAGGATAAAATCAAATAAATCCAAATTGACCTCCCGCTCATAAATACCCTTTCCCAACAATTCCGTCATAAATAATCCTACCGATCCTTTGATCACCTCAAAGGGAATAGACTGATAAACATAAGCAGGTTTGACTTCTTTAATGCGGTTGAGATCTTTAGAATCCTGATGGTAAGCGACGATATCCACAATGGACATGAGAGCAAGCAAATTGGCCTTGACCTTGGCCTTTGGAGAGCGGACTCCGCTGATGATATAAGAGCGAAGTCCCTTCTCCTCCGTATAAATTTCACAAATCAGACTCGTCTCGGAGTATTTCCTGTTTTTTAAAACAATGCCACGGGTCTTGATCAGCATTTTATAATATTATAAAAATAATTAGACTTTACGTAAAGTTTTTCGTGTTAGGTGTCCCACCTGACACATTCCTGGAAAATCAATGCGCCAAACTCGTCACCGGA
>JAHDCK010000245.1 GCA_020629915.1 Saprospiraceae bacterium | reverse complement strand
TGAAATGGACATTAGCGGAAAAATCCCGGCAGGTTATTTAGTAATTTTGTATTTTAGAAATTCCATAATCATTCCAATAAAAAAATGAAAAAAATATATCTGTTTCTTGTTGTTTTATTTCTTTCCGGAATTACAAGAGCACAAGTTCCCGGAAATTTGCTCTATGACGATTCTTACGTTCACACCATAGAAATCGAGTTTTTTATCCCGGATTTTTGGGATTCGCTGACCGTGCATTTTGAAGACTTCCTCTGGAACGGAACGGATAAAAAATACCTTCCTGCCATTGCGACTATTGATGGTGTGGTGATGGATACGGTAGGCGTTCGGCAAAAGGGCTTTTTTTCCAACTGGGGTTTTAATGGCTTAAAAAAACCCCTCAAGATTGACTTTAATGAATTTATTGAAGGGCAGGTTTTTAACGGATTGAAAAAAGTGAACCTGCAAAACTGCGCCTTCGATCCGAGCCTGATGCGGGACAAACTCGCCTACGATATGATGCGGGATTTCGGTGTACCGGCTCCCCGTTCGGCTTATGCCAATGTCTACCTCAACGGAACTTACTGGGGCGTTTATCTCATGGTAGAACAAATGGATAAGGTTTTTCTGGATATACATTATGAAAGTGATGAAGGAAATTTATATAAATGTATAAATAATACAAGCCTGGATTGGTACGGAACGGATTTTAATAATTACACTTTTGAATTTGGAAAACGCACCAATGAAATTGAAAATAACTGGGATGATTTTATACGTTTTGTTGATATAATTAATAACACGCCGGATGATCAACTGGAAGATTCCCTTCGGAATGTTTTTAATGTAGAAGGATTTTTGAAGATATTTGCGATAGACGTTTTATCAAACAACTGGGATTCCTATTTTGATCACGGACGTAATTTTTATGTATATAATAACCCCACGGACAATCGATTTCAATGGCTGCCCTGGGATTATAATCTGGCTTTTGCCTCTTTTCCCGTTCACCCTTTTCCTACGGATATTGACGGCAATTTAAAACCACTGACAAGAAGAATAATAGAAAATGATATATTAATATATGAATATATTTCTGTTTTATGTGATGCTATGACGGAGGTTTTTAATCCAACCTATGTTCAAAATTTTATAGATACCTACGAACCCATCGTCGCAGCAGAATTAGTCAACGATACGAATTATGTTTTCTCTATGACCAATTTTCAAAACAGCCTGACCATTGGGGTAGATGAACCCAACTTTGGATTTGTTATTGGTTTAATGGATTTGGTAAATAACCGGGAGCAACAAATTGTCGATGCGCTGGATAATGAGGGAATTCTTTGTGGAAATAGTCCGCCGTTTGTGACGGATTATGAACTTATTTCAGAAGATCATATTAGATTGTTTTTTAGTGTAGAATTGAATAACTCGTTTCAGGTCCCTTCAAATTACGTTGGAGTTGGGGGATTTAATACCATCAATTTTGATTCGCCAACCAAAGCAGTTGATTTGTTTTTATCTCAACCCATGATGGTAGGAGAAGCGTATACCCTAACAGTTGATAATGTAGAAAACCTCGAAGGCATTTCTATGTTGGAATCGGAAACATTTAATTTTATTTTTAATAATACGACTTATCCAATTGTGATTTCGGAGGTGCTTTACAATCCAAAAGGCTCCGATATTTTGGAGTTTATTGAACTAGTGAATATCGGGACTGAAGTAGCTCAGATTGGAGGGTATTATATAGATGGAGGAATTGATTATCAATTTCCAAATATGACAATGGCTCCCGGCGAAGTGCTGGTATTGGCATTAAATGAAAGTATATTTGAAAATTTCTTTAATGTAGATGCTATTAATTGGTCGGCGAATGGACTGTCAAATAGCGGAGAACCCCTTTTGATTAAAAACGCTTCCAATGATATCATAGACGAAGTGATTTATTCCAATGAATTGCCCTGGCCGGAGGAGGCCGATGGCGAAGGACATTCCATGATGCTCTGTGACTTATCTCTGGATAATAATCTGGGGAATAACTGGACGGCGACTTCCACGAATGACTATGCCGGAGATTATGGCGGACATCCCGTTTATGCCACGCCCGGCGTTTTGCCATGTGGTCTGACGGCAGTGGATGAAATAAATAATTTTAATATAAAACTTTCCCCTAACCCTGCTTCTGAAACTTTTTTATTGGAATGGGAGGAAGCCATTTTTGAGGAAGCCGTTTTAATAAATACACTAGGAGAGATATTGAGTATAATTAATATAAATAATAAAAATGATTATATCTGGAATGTGGCCGCTTACCCCAAAGGTGTTTATTTTATTCAATTAAATGGAAAGGAAGGGGTGCAGCACACGGCCCGGATTGTTATTCAATAATTTTGTATCTTGTAATTGGATTAGAAACATTTTAAAGGATGAAAAAGATAGTTTTATTATCAGGATTGTTATTTTTATTTATAAATATAAATGCAATAAACTTTCCTGTAAAATACGAAGCCGCCAGAACCAATGGCGCATTAGATGCACAGCATCAGACACAATTGAAGAATCAATTGAATCAACTCCTGCAAACAGCCGGAATGGAATTGCAGTCTGATGGCCCGATTACACTGGCTTCCTCATTGGAATTTCAGCGGGTAAAACAAGTCGAGCAAAAATTTGAAGCGACCGGAACCCTCTATCTTTCTTTTTTAAATCAACTCGATGGAACGGAGCGACAGCATCAAATGAGCCTGGCCGGGAAAGGGGCAACCAAAAAACTGGCCATTGGTGCGGCCCTGAGCCAGATTTCCAGCCAGGATAAAGCAATGGAAAGTTTGCTTAAAAAACTCCATTCTAATATTAAAAAATCGTATAAAAAAGATTGTGATAAAATAATTGAGTTTGCCCAAAAATCAAGACAACCCAATAGGGCGATGCTGGCAGCAATTCCCGAAAATGCTTCCTGTTATTCCAAGGCACAGACAATTATAGAAAAACAATTCGTATATCAACAAGACGAAATGTGTTTGCGCCGGACAGAAACCATGCGCGTTGCACTAGAAAAGGAAAATTATTCAGAGATGCTCCGGCAGATGAATTTGGTTTACCCAAAGGCGGAGTGTTTTAAAGACGCGCTAGCTTATTTTAATCAAATAGAAAAGGCGAAATTACAAGGAGAAGATTTAAAAAATTTCAATGAATTATATAAGATTCTAAACGATGCAACTCTGCTTGAGGAAAAGCAAAAAGCTGCAATGATTGCCCATTAACCCCCAATGTCATTGACATAAGCAAAAAAGGTGCAGCGCACCGACCCCATTTGTAGAAAAATGGTTTGGAAAAATTCCAAAGGGGCGTAGCCTCGTCCCCATATTTTACAGCGGATTTTATGGAGACGAGGCTACGCCCCTTAAAATAATTTGTATTGATCTACAAATGGAACCGGGGCGCTGCCCCTCGAAAACCCTTATGTCAATAGCATTGCCATTAACCCAAAAATCCGGCTTCGCGACTAAAGTCTAATTGGGCGATAAGTTCAGATTTATTTTTTATCAGAAAAGATTCTATGTGCTTGACATCCTTTTCCCGGATACTGAAATCGGTATTCAGGTTGAGAATATGTCGGCTGATTTTTTCGGCAATGGGATTCAGAAAATAACTGTACTGCCACAATTCAAAATCCGTTTCTATCGGATGGATCGGACTCAGAAACCAATCGCCAACGGGAATTTTTTCCTCCTCTGCCTTTTTCAAAAACGCCGTGCGATCCTTTACAAAGAAAGGAAATTTTATATAAGTATGTTTTGCGTATTTGGGTTCAAAGGGAATGTTAAGTTTTAGTTTTTTAAAAATTTCTTTATATAAATTAGTTATCTTTGTTCGGTGTCGGAGATTTTCTTCCAGACGTTTTAATTCCTTTACGCCCCGGCGCGCTTGTACGCCTGACATTTTTTTGAGATAATCTTCCGGCATTTTGGGTTCGGTCAGTTCTTCCCCTTGTGAGGAACCTGTGATTATATTTTTGTCACTCAGATAGCGGTAGAGTTTGACGGCACTCCAATAGGCAGAGCCGCCCTGGATTTGATTTCGAGCCATCATTTGTAAGCCCAGCATTCGGGATTCGAGGAAGGAGGGTTTACTACATTTTTTTTCAAATACGTTTAATGCTGTTGCGAGTTCGGGCGTGTTACAAACGACCATTCCGCCAATTCCGGTAGAAAAAGTTTTATTCCATTGGGAAGAAAAAAAAGCGGCTTCGGCGATCGAGCCATTGGGTTTGTCCTTGTACGTTCCACCAAATCCATGCGTACAATCTTCAATGACCCGAAGCTGATGTTTTTTGGCAATCTCCAAAATTCCATCCAAATCAGAAGACAGCCCGAAAGTATTTTGAGCGATGATGACTTTGGAGCGAGGGGAGATGACCTGATTAATTTTACAAATATCTATATTAAAAGTTTTGGGATCAATTTCTGCATAAACAGGTTTTGCTCCCAGGTAGAGAATGGCATTCGCCACGACAACACAAGTAAAGGCAGGAATAATTACTTCATCTCCCGGGCCAATTTTCATGGCTTCTAAAATACCGTACAAACCAACTCTGCCCTTCCAAAAAAGGGTGATGTTTTCCGGTTGGGTATCCAGGTGTTGTGCCAGTGCGGATTTATATTTTTCGTGCGGCATTTTTATTATAATAAAACTACAAATTTAACCAGTAGCTTATCTTGACCACCAGTGCCCGGTTTTTAACTGCCATATTATCTGTGGTATAATTGTCTGTATAAACAATATATATATCGGACATTGGTTTGTATCGCCATTGGATTCGGCTGTTTATATTGAAATTATTTTTCTGCGTATTATATTGTAAAAAGGTAGTAAAGAATAAGTTGCGATTGAAGGACAGTTCAATTTTTGAGCCTACAAGGTGGAATTCTGCACTTGTAAAGGGTTCGGGGAAATCCAGTCTCTTTTGAGTATAAGTTACTCCAAACAATCCCCAGGGTTGTGCCCGGAAATTAATGCCGGCAAAATAGTCTGTTTCCTGACCCATGAAAACATTTCCATGCTCAAACCCTGCCTCGCCATATACCCGAAAACGCTCTCCGGTTTTTACAGATCCGCCAAACCGGTTGCCCGGATATTCTCCGGGATCAATCAAATTTGGAAACCCTCTAAAGCTAAAAGGATAAAATAAAAACGTATTAAAATTTTTATAAAAAACATCAGCTTTAAACCCATTGACCGTTCGGAATTCGATCCCGGTTTTGAAGTCATGTTCCCGGTAAGAACCATCTTCATTGAAGTAAATATTAGAGCGAAAATAGAGCCCTGCAAAATCCAGTTTTTCCCTTTTGTCAAAATGGTAGAGGTAGCTTCCTGTGCTAAAAATTTGAAAATAAGATTTTCTATACGTTGTATCCACGCGACTATCTTCATGAAAAAGATAGGGAACAAAGCTTAGGCTATTGATGTAATTTTCTCCGGTATAGCCTGCTGAGACAAACCCGTTGAGGACATCGCTGGAATAGCGAATTTGCCCCCCATAGGCATAATTGTCTTTGAGTTTTTCCGGGTTGAGTGAATAATACCCATAAGCTGTACTATTGATATTTCCCTTTCTGGAACGAAAGTCAAATTCTACTCCACCCGTCCGGTCATAATCCTCTTTTTCCGGCGAAAATTTGGTGAAGGACTGCCGGTTTGTGATAAAAGCAGAAACATTGGATTGTTTAAATAAATTTCTTTGGACACTTACGATAGAATAATTTTTACTCTTTTCATCTTCCTTCGTAACGCCTTCCGTTTGAACATTCATCAAGCCGATTCGCCAATCCGAATTGATTTTCCCGCTCAGCTTGGCTCCAAACAAAATCGGAACCGGCGTATTGCCAACTCCTCCTATTCGCCTGGAAAAAAACGGACGTATCCGACCCGTTCCGAGCTTTGAAAAAATATCTTTATTTTCTAAAAAGAACCACCTGCGCTCCGGGAATTCTAATTCAAACCGGCTAAGATTAATGACTTGCTCATCAACTTCTACCTGTGAAAAATCAGGGTTGATGGTTAGATCCAGCTGAAGAGAGGAAGTTAAACCAATCCTGACATCGAGTCCACCAGTTCCTGATAATTGGAGAGAGTCTCCGGGATTTTCATAATTGCGCTGCGCCAACCCAGCGGCATAAGGGATGACCGTGATATTGCTTCCCTGCTTTTTGGGAGCGGCTGCCCATCGTACTTTTCCTGTAAAACTCAAATCTGCGGGATCGAAATCTCTGGGTACAATATTCCATACAGAAGTTTCATTGCGTTTGAGATCCTGCCGGGCAAAATTGATGCACCAGGTTTCGATGTTGCTGTCGTAGCGTAGGGTTTTGAGCGGAATCTTCATTTCCACTTCCCAGCGATTGGTATATTGAGAGACTTCCGATTCCCAGGGACCATCCCAGCTGACATCTATTCCTTTGCGTCCGCCATCGGGGATCATCCCCTCCCGCTGAATCCCTGCGGGATTGACAGCAAAACTCCAGCCCGTTCGGCCGTCGCAGAAGGGATTGAAATAAACGGCAAAAGCGTCATTGGTTTCAAAATCAAAATCTCGCTTAAGGGTTTGAATCACATATTGCTCCCCAATAAGATCGTAGCAAATGGCTCCAATGTATAAATTTTGATCGTCGTAAGTCATTCGGACAGTGGTCTGCGAAAAGGCCATCACGCTGTCCTGTGGAAAATTCATGAAGAAAGTATCGGCCAAAGGAAGGTCATCCCAGGCAGCTTCGGTAAGTTTACCGTCCACCTGAATGGGGGTATCAGTAGGGAGGATGGTCAGGGTTCTTTGCCCCATCAACTCATACGCTACAAATATTAAAAATGATAATATAAGTAATTTGTAGGCAGACAAATTTTTATTCCTAAATTGTTAAGTTTTAAAATAGTACCTAATCAAAGGTAAAATGCCGTTCAAAAAGTAAGACAGGCTTTATGTTGCCCGTTGATTTTTAGGGTTGTGATTAAAAAAAATTGGAGTTTTGATGATCTGTAACGTGAGTAGGGCCAAGATAACCCATTTTAAAATAACATGAAAAATTATTTTAATAAAAAAGATAAATTAGTGACAGGTTAAAACAATTCCTTTGTGAATTATTGGTGCAAAGGGAGTGCCAGTTTTTTAGTAAAGGGTTTTTATCGTATTTTAAATCAAGGGTTTATACTAAAATAGAAAAGAAGAGAAAAATTTTCTAACAAAAGAGCTGAGTTTCTTGTGACTAAGGGTTTTGCAGGAAAATAGTCTGATAAAGATAAAAAGAGGCTAAATATTCATAAAAGATTAAGAGCATGTTTAAATTTTCATGATTGAGAGAAAGCCTTCAAATTTTATTTTGGAAGAG
>JAHDCK010000244.1 GCA_020629915.1 Saprospiraceae bacterium | reverse complement strand
CCATCCCTTCCCGAAAAGGTATATCCTTCTAAAATTTTTTCTGCTACAGCTTTAGAAACATCTTTTTTAAATACGACAATTCTTTCTTTGAGTTGAGGGAATTTCCCTGACTGGCCAGACGATGTCTCAATAATTATTTCCTCTGAGGAATCAGATTTTTGGGATTGTCGGTTTCCACAACCTAGTATTAAAAAAAACAACAGTAAATATATTTTCATAATTAATAAAATAAATTTTGTTGGTTTTAAATTTAGATTTGACTGGTGTTTTTATTTAAAAATATGCAGTGTAATTTACAAATGCTACCGGATATATTTCACTATAATTCATATTTTTTTAGAATGGGAACACCAATTTTATTAAATAAATATACCAATGTTTTCCAAAGGCGTTGCCGTTCCTTAGGAAGATGCTTATAATAAATGGCCGCATATTCAATGTAAGGTTGTCCACCCCGCAGCCGCTTAAATCCCGCCGCACCCGAACTCAAATTTAGCAATTTTCCAGTTTCGTGCATCCGGTTAAAAATCAAGTGCATGGCATGAATGTATAGGGCATCCTCCCTGGGAAGTGTCGTATCGTACCCGACAATGGGCGAAGTAATCGTCGTTTCATTTTCAAATAATCCGACTACAGAAACTAACTTTCCCTCCTTGTTTTTAAAACCAGAAAATTTTAATAAATTATTTTTCCATGTTTCCTTATAAAATATTTCTGTAAACTGAGGATTTTGATAAGAATATTTTTTTAAATATAATTGATTATACAACTCAAAAATACGAGGAAAATAATCCGGGATGTCTTCATGGTTCACTACTGTCAATCCAGCCTTCCGTACCAGGCGTTTATCCTGGGCGATATTGTTGTGTTTCGTCCAGGATTGTGCGTTAGGGTGAAATAGATAAACCTGACGACTGGCTCCGAAGGTGTAATCCCAGCGTTCGAGTTCTGCGAGAAGCAAGCTGTTTTGTACTTCATTCAGAGAACGAAAAATTAAGGCGTGATCGGGATATTGCTCTGTCAAAAACTGTGTGAGATGCGGTAAATAAATGCCTTGCCAATTTGGAAAAATATTTGTAGAAAAAAGAAAATTATTTATATGAATAACCTTGTTTATGTTTCGCTTCTTGGTTCGGCTGTCCATTTGGTTCAAAGCAAAATTCAAGGGACGATTCAAAAATGAATTAGTAATATTTCTATTTAACTCTTCCCTGCAATAGGTCACTAAGGCAGTGTATGGCGAACATACATAAGAATTTTCATACTCTGTATCATTAATGGTAACCGGCAAATAAAATCGATCATCAATGCAGATAACTTTAATTTCCGTTTGGACATTGGCAATCAAGTCCCGGCTATCTTTTTCTAAAAAAGAAAGTGCGAAGGCCCGCACCAATGAATCTTCGATTTCATTGGTTGTTACCCATTTTACTTTAATCGCCATTCCATTCTATATCTTCGGTCATGACCTTGAGCAAAGATTTTCTTTTTTTAAATTTTAAATAAAATAATTCCAGCAAACTCAGGGGTTGCAACAAAAGCGGCAAAACATCATTTTTTTTATATATAACATCTTCCGCTTTTTTATACGTTTTAGAAAAAACCATTTCAGGATATTCTATCCACAAAGCAAATTTAATGGCTTTTGGAGAAACGGTTTCTCTTAATATTATTGGCGAACCTCCAAGGAAGCAAGTCGCCAATTCCTCCCCTATCAAATGCGCCCCGCTCGTCCCTCGCGGATTGCATTCTAACACAAAAGGAATTTCATTTTTTATTATAAAATCAAAACACAATTGTCCGGTGTAATTTAATTTCAATCCGAAATATTCTACTTGCTTTAATATAATTTCATTAAATACAGATTGAAAATAAATCCCCGATCCCTGTCCATACCGATACAAGGGATGATAAGCCGCAAATCCTTTCAAAACGCCTTCATCAAAAATAGAATAAACACATATCTCTTTTCCTTTTATAAATTCCTGGGCGATCCAATCTTTCGGCTGCTCCATTGCAGCTTGCACTTTTTCCTGAGAAGGTCGGATCAAAGTCTCGCTGGCAAATCGGGAATAGACAGGTTTAAAAACATACTCGCTTGTATTTTTCCAATCTACAAATTCACTAGCCGGAATAGTTTGCGGTACATTAAAATAATTTTTTGCGTATTCTGAAAATTTTAATTTATTATGCAACAAATCCATCACCTCAATTTCCATCGTCCAGACTTTGCAAGGCAGTTCATTTTTTATTTTACTAATATAAAAAACTTCCTCGCAGTTGGGCAAACAATATTTTACATTATACTTTTTTATTATAGAAATAATTTTATTCTTAAATGGCTCCAACTCAAAAGCCGGAGGCGGCACAACCTCATAATGAGCAACTGAACGACTCCACCGGGCAAGGGTCCAGTGCTGGGCATCGACCATGATGACTTGCCAGTTGTGGGCGTGAAAACTCCGGGCCAGCTCCAAAGCGATGGGTGCACGGGCACCTAGAATCAATATGGTATTTTTGTCACCGGGCAAATGAAAGGGTTATTTTATTTATAAGTAACAATTTTCAATATTTAAAAACTAAAGCCCCCAAGGTAATCCCGGCAGCCGTCCCCAACATCAAAACCTCATCTCCTCTTTTCACCTTACCTTTTTCTATGGCATCGTATAAAGCAATCGGAATTGAGGCCGCCACACAATTGCCATAGTCCATTAAAATATTGTGCATTTGGTTTTTATGAATATTATATTTATTTATAAAATAATCCATGCTTTGTTTGCTCGGCTGATGCGGAACGATATAATTAAAATCACTCACTGAACGATTTAATTCAGATTCTATCTCCGCAATAAAATCCGTTAAATGCCGAATCGTGAATAACATCGCCTTACGTCCTTCCATGTGAAAATAAGCATCGCTCGTTTTAAATTCCTCTCCTGCCGGATGCAAAAAATTTCCGCCACCCCGAATGCCTGTGTACTCATATCCCGCAGAATAAGTTTTAAATTTCGTATAAGAAATTCCAGAATTTAAACTGGGTTCCATAATAAAAGCTGCTGCTCCATCGCCAAATAAACAATAACATTCTTCTGCTTCCGGATGGAGAGAACGAGAAGCAATTTCACTAGAAACAATAGCAATTTTTTTATATGAATTTGATAACATCAATGCACCTGCTACTTCCATTGCATTCATAAAACTAATACAACTCGAATTGACATCAATACAGGGCACACCCGAATCCTCCCATCCACCAACTTGCTGAATTGCACAACCAGTTGTCGGTATCGGACAATCATAACTAACACTTGCATATATCAACAAATCCAGTTCGTTAAAATTTAGCCCGGCATTTTCAAGAGCATTAGCCAGTGCTTTTGCTCCAAGCGTAGAGTTGTGTTCCTTAGTTACCCAATGGCGTTTTTTTACGCCATGTTTTTCTAATATATAATTTTCTGGCCAGTTGTTTTCTTTTTCCAGATCAGCTGACCAGACCACTTTTTCCGGTAGACAAATTCCTCTTCCAATAATTTTTATATTATACATTATTTTTCACTTCATTAACGATGCGCCTTTGTTTTTGGAAAGGTGGTAGAGTCGTCCAGTTAGTTGGCGTGAGGGATATTTTAGAAATGCCTTTGGATTGCACCAGTTTTTTGAGGGCGCGAATAACCTTTTCAGTTTCCCCTGCTTTATCAGCCGGGTTCACTTTCAATGCAAAAGTAATACTATTTTTTCCAATTTGGCGAACTTTATAATTGTCAATTTTCGGAGCGGCAATAATTATTGCATTTCTAATTTCATCCGGGAAAATAATTACATCTTCGTTCTCTCCTTCCAGGCGAAAAATATCATCCGAGCGGCCTTCAATTTTTTTGATCGTTGTGCAAATACTCCCACAAGGACAAGGGTCATCCTCCTGCAAAATATCGTTCAATTCGTAGCGAACTATAGGTTGCGCTCTTCGGGTAAAATCCGTAATGATGGGATAAAATCGTTTCGTCTTTTTATCGATCCATTTTTTCTCAAATTTTATATATTTTTCATGTAAATGCAATTTTCCGTAGGGGCAGGTGGAAGCTAGAAAACCTTCCGTACATTGATACAGTTGATGTAAAATTTGATTATATTTTTTTTCTAATTTTAATTTTAAATCTTCCTCCAATACTTCTGCTACGGAAAAAATGCGTTCCGGCTGGATGGGAATATCCTGCTCCATCAACAAGGACAAAAGTGTAGGTGGTGCCACCAAAATATCAGGTTGATATTTTTGTAAAGCATCAAACTGCTTTGGCAAATCCTGAGTGAGATCAAAGAATTTAAAATTTAATATAAATGAACCTACGGATTCGTAGAGCTTAGAATTGGCTCGAAAAAACAAAGCTACTTTCCTCCGTTTAAACGATAACGGACGAATTATTTTATCATAAATAACTTCTACATATTTAACCCGGTCGGTTTCGGAAGCTAAAAATAATCCCCGATTGCCCGAAGTGCCGGACGACAATCCAATGGTCACGCCCTTGATTTGTGGCGTAAAATCCCTTGTGCGTTCTGCCTCAATCGCCAGTGCCATTGCCTCCGCTTTTTTTATTCCTACCGTATTTAAATCATCAAAATTTTCCATCATGATTTGCTTGTTCATCACAGGAATATCTGAAAGATTTTTATACAATAAATTTTTAAAATAAAAACTTCTTTCTTTTAAAAACCCTAAATGCTTCCGGATATTTTTTTCCTGATGGACTTCCAGTTCCTCCCTTGTGCGAATGGGTTTCTGAAAAGTATTTTTTACAATATTGAATATAATTTTATGCTTCATTGTTAAATACAAATTTCTTTGCAATCTCTATACAATGAGTGGGAACAACCAAAACATCTGGGTTGTTTTTTTGAAAATCGTGGAGATGATCAATAGTTTGTCTCAACTTTGGAAAATCGTCAACAATTTTCGTCACGATTGGCGAAGGGTAAATTTTTTCCCGAACAACTCTGGAAGTCCAGGCGCCGTCAGCCGCCAACAACACATCTCCATAGTTCGTATTTTTTAAAAACAATCCTATTTGTCCCCGGCAATGTCCGGGTAAATCTACGAAGCTGATTTCAGGAGTCCATTCCCAGCCGGACAATTTTCCAAGGGAGATTTTTGAAAGTTCTTTTTCCGGATGCCTGGCTTTTTCCAACAAATTTTCCGGAAGCAACTTTTTTAAATAACCCCTTGTTACACTCCAAAAATCATTATAATTTAAAATGTGTTGCATGCCATTTTCCCGGCACCAGATATTTTTAGGATTAAAATCTTTCATCCCACCAATATGATCTGCATGAAAATGAGAAATGACTAAATGATCGATCTGGTCCGGTTGAATTCCGAGAGCCGCTAACTGATTAACGCAACTATCTTTTTCTTTAAACCAGGTGGGCGTTGTTATGCGATAAAATATATGTGGAAACTTATTAGTATATTTAAAAAAACGTTTAGAGTATCCGGTATCGAAGAGAATAGTACCCAACGCCGGGTCTTCTATCAACGCCCAAAGTGCGTAAAATTTCACCCAGGGTTCATATTCATCGGGATGAACCAATTTAATATTTCCTCTACAAAAGCCACTGACAAAAAATCGTATATTTATTTTGTTTGTACTCATTTTATTTAATATCATTATAACTTTCTACAAACTCCTGAAGACTTTCCTCCGTAGAAATGATCGGACGATACCCCAGCAAATTTTTCGCCTTATCTATATTTAAAGTTAAAGAATATTTTAAAATACCAATTCCATAACGCGTGACCGCAGGCTCGCCCTTACCTAGCATTCTATGATACCACTCCTGCAATCCCGCCACACCATAAGCTACTTTGTAAGGCACTTTCCGCAACGGGCGATTTAACCCTAACTCCTTCAAAGCCAACTGCATCATCTCCCAAAGCAACTTCGGATCATCGTCAGTTATATTAAAAATTTCATTATTAGAATTTTCGCCAGCTCGCAGGGAAAGAGAAACGGCCTCCGCTACATTTTTAACAGAGGTAAAATCCGCATGGTTTTTTCCATCTCCAATTATCCTCAATCGTCCGGCATTATACGCCCGAATGACTCGCGGCAAAATAACTGTATCTCCAGCTCCGATAATCGCCCGGGGGCGCAAGATGATTTTAAAAATATTTTTTTTATTATAACTTAAAATTAAATCTTCTGCAATGTGTTTGGTCGTGGTGTAATGATTCACAAAAACCTTTGGCAACGGATCAGATTCTTTTACATCGAAGCGATCCTGAAAATCAAAATAAATACTAGGCGTTGATATATGAATAATTTTTTGAAGATTAGCAATTTCATCCAGCAGATTTTTTGTTGCAACAACATTATTCCTATAAAAAGAATCATAATATCCCCAAATATCTGACTTAGCCGCACAGTGCACCACCCATTCAAAATTTTTTAATTTATTCCGCACAAATTCCGGGTCAGTCAAATCCCCTCCTATCATTTGAAATCCTTCTGCCCGTCTTTTTTCCAGGGCAGCAGGACTCCGTCCGGTTCCGGTGACAGCATCCGGGCCGTATTCTTCCGCTAGTTTTTTTAGCACCCAACCTCCGGTAAAACCCGTCGCACCTGTCACGAGAATTTTACTCATCTTTCAAATTTTCCACAAGTCACAGAAAATACAATCATTATTAAAATATATTTTTTCATTGTTTAAATTTCATCCCAGTCCGTTGTCGCTCCCTGAATTTTTGCCAAGGGCGAAATAACAGGACAACTAAGATACGAATATTCCACTTTTGTCAAATACAAACCGGAGGCATGTGCCGGCGTCCGAAATCGAAGCGGTTGTTCTCCAAGGAGATTTTTTTGCCATTCCTCTATAGTTATGACTTCCCGCCCCACTTCCAACAACCGCCCCACAAGCAAGCGAACCATACCTTTCAAAAACCGATTAGCTGTCAGGCGAATTTTCCAGACCTTTTTATTTTTATGTATATAAAATTTTGCTTTTTGAATTTCACATATTGTATTTTTATAAATCCCGGGCGTCCTGCAAAACATTTTAAAATCCATTGTTCCATCCAACAACTTCATCGCTTCATTTATTTTATTATAATTAAAATCATCAATATAATAAGAAGCCATTCCAGTCTTTTGCTCTTTAGGATTATTTATAATATAAAATTCATACGTTCGGGATAGAGCATCTCGCTGCAAATGCGATTGTTCGTTTATTCCTATTATATCAAATAGTCGAATATCATTTGGCAGTTTCAAATTAATTTTTTCAATAGCATCTGCCTCTGCACTTTCCAGCCAGGTATGTGCAAAAAATTGCAATGCATGAACCCCAGCATCTGTCCGTCCACACCCCACTAATTTTATATTATAACTAAAATATTGTTTTAAAATATCCTCCAACGCCCCCTGTACAGTCCG
>JAHDCK010000243.1 GCA_020629915.1 Saprospiraceae bacterium | reverse complement strand
TAATCATCATTTAGAACTCCCTGAAAACCAAGGAGTTTTGATGGCTTCCTTTGAATTATTCGCATTTTGGGAAAATTTTCCTTTTTCAGAATTCGGAATGTCACAGTAAAATCATTAATTTTACAATTGCTGTTGGTGGTAAAGTTGTTGGCCCCCGTCTCGTTTCCCCGTTAAAATACATCTTCAGCCTTACACACACGCCTTAAATAACTGATGAAGAAAGGATTTTATAGAATTTCCTTTATTCATGCTTCCATGTTATTACTCTGGCTTTCTTCATTATTTAGATAAAAAATCCTGCATTAATCAAGATTGGTTTTCCCTCCTTTTGATTTTTCAATTCATTTTGAAAAGTTAAAGGCACTTATTTTTTTATAACAAATAAGTTTATTCCTGTTGACAGGATATCTTATTTGTATTTTTAAATAAAAATATAAAAACCAAAAATTTCTCCTTCAAATCTCCTTCCCATTTCCTCATATCAGGATTTTGAAGTAAAGAACATCCCCGCTTTATTTGATCAGCAGAAAAGCAGTGATTTAATTGCCATGAGAAGATTTCCTTTTTATAAGCAATTGGACTCAATGGATTGTGGTCCAACTTGTTTAAGGATGGTTGCCAAATATTTTGGCAAAAGCTACAGCCTCCCTTTTTTGAGGGAGAAGTGCTACATTGATAAGGCAGGGGTGAGCCTGAAAGGTATCAGTGAAGCCGCTGAGCTTATCGGGCTGCGTTCGCTGGCTGTGAAGATTCCTACTTTTGGCAAAAAAGGAACGCCCTCTCTGGCGGAGGCTCCTTTGCCGGCCATCCTGCACTGGAACCAAAATCACTTTGTTGTCCTCTATAAAATTTCCAAAAAATACGCCTGGATTGCCGACCCCGCAGATGGAAAACACAAGTTGTCCATTGATGAATTTGAGCGTTCCTGGATTTCAGGCGGGGATCAGGGGATTGCTTTGCTGCTGGAAACCACTCATGCTTTTCACGACAAAGATTTAGATGATTCGAAAAGCACGGGGTTTAGCTTTTTATTCAAATACCTCACGCCACACCGCAAACTTCTGATCCAGTTATTCATTGGATTATTCTTGGGAACGGCTTTCCAATTGATTTTTCCTTTCCTGACCCAAAGCCTCGTGGATATCGGAATCGATACGCGAAATTTAAATTTTATATATATTATTCTGGCCGGACAACTCATGCTGTTTTTTAGCCAGACAATCGTTCGGTTTATACAAAGTTGGATTATTTTACATATAAATATTAGAATTAATGTAAGTTTAGTTTCTGATTTTTTAATAAAACTCATGCACCTGCCGCTGGGATTTTTTGATAGTAAAAATATTGGCGATTTATTGCAGCGGATTGGAGATCACCGAAGAATTGAAAGTTTCCTGACAAATGCCTCTCTAAGCGTTTTGTTATCGGTTACCAATTTAGTTGTTTTTGGAATTGTTTTAGCTATTTATAATATAACTATTTTCTTGATTTTTTTGGTGGCGGCCATTTTGTATCTGGCGTGGATTTTTATTTTTCTTAGAATGAGAAAAGAAGTGGATTACCGATCCTTTCAGCAGCTTGCGCAAAATCAGGATTCTCTCATCGAAATCATTCAGGGAATGCCGGAGATAAAATTGCAGGGCAGTCAACTCAAAAGACGATGGAAATGGGCCGGGATTCAAGCCAAATTGTTTAGAACTCAGATGAAGGCACTTTCCATCAGCCAGTACCAGGATGCCGGGGCTTTGTCCATCAATCAACTCAAGGACATTATCATCATTTTCTTTTCAGCAAAGCTAGTGCTGGAAGGACAAATGACATTGGGGATGATGCTGGCCATACAATATATTGTAGGACAGCTAAACGGACCACTTCAACAACTGGTCGGGTTTATTCGGTCGGCTCAGGATGCTAAAATCAGCCTGGAAAGACTTTCCGAAATTCACGGAACAGAAAATGAAGAAGCGCCTGAATTAGAAAAGTTAAAAGAAATTCCGAAAGGAGATGTAGAAATTAAAAATTTGTCTTTTAAATATACACCAATAGGCGAAGAAGTTTTAAAAGAAATCAACCTGACCCTGCCCAGAGGAAAAACAACCGCCATTGTCGGAGCCAGCGGAAGCGGAAAAACAACCCTGATAAAATTGCTCCTCGGTTTTTACCGACCCACCAAGGGCACAATTAGAATTGGCGGGAACAACCTGGAAAGTATTTACCAAAAAGTATGGAGAAAAAACTGTGGCGTCGTGATGCAGGAAGGATTTATTTTCTCAGATACCATTGCCAATAATATTGCAGAGAGCGATGACGCCACCAATTTGTCAAAAGTAATGGCAGCCGCTACGACTGCAAACATTATAGATTTTATACATTCATTGCCACTGGGTTTTAACACGATGGTTGGTTCTAAAGGAAATGGAATCAGCCAGGGGCAAAAGCAACGTTTACTCATTGCCAGAGCCGTGTATAAAAATCCTGAATTCCTGTTTTTTGATGAAGCCACGAATGCCCTGGATGCGACGAATGAAAAAATAATTATGGAAAACTTAAATGCGTTTATTAAAGATAAAACGGCGATTGTGGTAGCCCATCGCCTGAGTACGGTGAAAAACGCAGATAAAATTATCGTATTGGATAAAGGAGAAATTGTAGAAATCGGACACCATGTAAACCTCGTCAACAAAAGAGGAAAATATTATGAACTGGTAAAAAACCAACTGGAACTTGGCCAATAATATGCGCAAAACAAATAATGAAAATATTCTAAACCAACCCTCAAGAGAGGAATTTGTGGAAGACCTGATTGGTCATGCGCCTTCCTGGTTATTGAAATCCGGGATTGGCATTGTGGCCTTTGTTTTTGTGGTTTTGCTTTGCTTCGCTCAGCTGATCGCTTACCCGGACAAAATCGAGGGAAGAGGAATATTGACTTCCGAGAATCCTCCGGTGGAAGTTCGGATCAATGCAGATGGGTACATCAGCGATCTTAGGGTAAAGGACGGAGAGGACGTTTCCAGAGGACAGGTTTTGGCATATATTCACAACACGACCGATCAGGAGGAGATAGAAGAATTATTGGAATGGATAGAAACTTATGAACGCTCCAGTTGGAAACAAATAAAAATGCTGACTATTCCCAATGACCTTCAGCTTGGAATGTTGCAATCAGAATATGCTTCTTTGGTCTTGCAGTTTAATCAACTTCAAATGCTCCAACGGGATGTACTGACCCATGAGAAAATTGCTTCTCTCGGAGACGAATCTGAAAAAATCAGACAACTCAATGCGACCTTGAGGAGAGAAAGTCACTTGTTTGCAAGTGAGTTGGAATTGGCAAGAAAAAATCATATTAGAAATAAAAATTTACTAAAAGAAGGAGCCGTCAGCCAAAGAGATTTTGAAAATTCCGGAACTGTTTTACTTCAAAAGGAAAGGCAACTGGAATCCATGCAAAAATCTTTGGTTCAAAACAAAATCCGAATTGAGCAAATAGAATACGAGCAGCTCGATCTGGATAGCGGGTTGAAGTTGCAATTGCAGGAACAGCGTTTTAAATTGGATCAAATTATTTCCAGGATAAAAACCCAGGTGGAAGAATGGAAAAGAAATTTTAGTTTGGTCGCCAGCCGAAATGGTCAACTCCTTTTTAATGGAGAAATAGCCAATGGGAAAAGTTTTAATTCCGGAGAAACATTGTTCTACCTAAAACCCGAAAAAAGCAATGAGCGTTTCGTACGCACCCGGGTGGATAAGGGAAGTTTCGGGAAATTGCAACCCGGTCAAAAGTCCCTGATAAAACTCGATCCTTATCCTTACAAGGAATTTGGATTAATAGAATCCTCTGTGCAGGAACTCAAATCCCTTCCTTATCAGGATGAAAATGGCCAAATTTATTACGAAATTAAAATACCACTGGAAGATACTTTAATCACCGAATACGGAAAGCGTATTCCTTATCGTCCGAATATGAATGCTCTGGTAGAAATAATTACCAAAGAGAAATCTCTTTTGGAGAGAATTTTTGAGCAGTTCTTAAATTTGATAAAAAACTAAATTTAATATCTATGAAATTTTTAGAGAAACTGGAAATTATTGGAAGAATTGATGCCCTGATAAAACGCAAAGCTACAGGAACGCCGGATCAACTAGCGGGTAGAATTGGCGTTTCCCGAAGATGTATTTTTGATATCATCAATGTTATGAAAATGATGGATGCTCCTATAAAATACTGCAACGCCCGGCGATCCTATTACTACGAGGTTGATTGTGATTTGACCATTGGTTTCGTTGAAAAGAAAAAAGTGGCTGGTGGACTCAAATATTTTAATGATTTTTTGCCAAGTGCAAATTTTATGCACCCATCTGACTTAAATTGTGCTGTGAAAGGAAACTCAATCAGCGATCTTAAATCACCCCTCAGTGCCTAACCTGGTAGGAGTGTTTTAAGCGTTAATTTAAAATATTCAGGGACACTTTCGGTGTTTATCATTTCTAAATTCAGTACAAACGTGTGCAACGAAGAGACAAAATTTGTGCCTATCTGATGGGGAGCTAATCATCATTGACACAAGGGTCTTGAAAAGATAAACGCCGAAAGCCCCGGTAGAAAAAGCTGAATGAGTTCGGTATTTTTTATTAAGGCTTTACAAATCATTACACACCTAATTTATAAATATATTTTAAAAAATCACCTAGCAATATTGGTTTTAAAATGTTAGTTTAATCTGGAACCACATCTTGAATATGCAATATTGAAATAACAGGAAAGTATATTTATACCAGACTGAAATTTTATTATTGTGTCCCTTTTTAAGATTAGCCGACAGTCAAAAGGACTGTCGGTTTTTTTATTGTCCAAAGTCATTTTTCACTATTCCTTAATTCAAAAAACGCAATGTTTTTTCAATCACCTCGGGTCGGTTGAGATTATGCCCGAAACCTTTGGTTAGAATCAATTCTGATTCCGGCCAGGATTCATGAATCGCTTTGGCATATTTTGGCAATGCAATTTTATCGTCGGCATCGTGGATGATAATCCCTTCCATGTCAAGTGCCTCAGCAAATTTTGCGGCTGAGAAATAAGATAAACTATACCCGTATTTTTCTTCAAAATACTGAAGCACTTTTTCAAAGGTTTCTTCCGTTACACCTAATTCTTTTTTATACGAATCTCCAAAATCTGATGCCTCACCGGGCGAAGCCATGACAATCAGTTTTTTAATGCTGCGAATGTTGTATTCGTATAATGTATATAAGCAGTTAATAGCTCCAAGGGAATGCCCAATCAAAATGTCTGCTCCATTAATTCTTTTCAATAAAATATGTAAAATATTTCCGTATATCGGTAGATTCATCTGGTATCCCTCCGACAATCCATGCCCCGGTCCGTCAAAAGCATAGATAGTGTACTCGCTTAAATCCATTTGATCAATATATTTTTTCCATCTATAACTATGACTTTGCCAACCGTGCACCATCACCACTTTTTTGGGGCCGGTCCCCCATTTATACACGGCTACTTTTTTGTGGTCAAACATCAAATCAAATGCCTTGTTCTCCAACAAGTAGGCCTTGTGTTTTGGTTTCATTTTTGGCCGGACAGGATAGCTGAAAATCATGGCGCCCTGCTTGGCTCCAAAACCCGGAGCTACTTTAGTCATCACATTGATATAACTCCCCAGCAATTTTAATAATATTTTCTGCATTTTTTCTCTTTTAAAATTTCGATACCAATCGGTATCTAAATAGACAAAAAAATAGTCCCCGTTTTAATTTTCTTCCAGTATCATTTCATCAAACTGTTGCTTGAGATTTTTTACTACAACCTGTAAGTAATACGGATTCCCGGTAACCTTCGATAACATGATGCCACCTTCAAAAGAGGAAAACACTAACGCACTGAAATTTTTCGCATTAATTTTTTTATTTAATTGCTTGTGTTTAATCCCGTTTTTTAAAACTTTCTCTATAGAATGATGGATCATTTCTATAATGCCATTGACAACAGTCCGCAATTCCGGCAAAGCATCATCAGCTTCCACCGCAGCATTCAGCAAGGGGCAACCGCCTGTAAAATGGGATTTTTTAGCGTAAGACATAAAATAATCAAAGATAGCGTACATTTTTTCTTTGGCATTTTTTCCCTCCCGAATTTTCCTTCCCAGTTTAAAGACCATTTGATTGCATAAATAAATCAGGGCTTCTTTTTCCAGTTCCGCTTTGTTTTCAAAATGCCGGTAAATAGCCCCCTTCGTCATCCCCAGGGCTTTGGTGATGTCGCTGATAGAAGTCGCCTTGTACCCGTAAGTATTAAACAGGTTGCCAGAGACTTGGAGGATGGCCATTTTTGTCGCTTCTGCATCTCGCATACTGCAAAGATACCGATTGGTATTTAAATTGTCAAGTAGTTTATAGATTTTAAACTTGGAAACTAAATGAATTCAACTAAAACTAAATAAAAAGTATCTTTACAAAAAAAATACTATTATGAAATATCTTACCTTTTCTATTGTACTTTTATTGATTTTTAGCTGTGCTAATAATGGTTCTACCCAACCGAATAGCAAGGAGTATGACAGAGCCAAACAGTTGGTCATTCAAAATCAGGAAAACATATTTAAAATAGTAGCAAACTCAAGGCCGGAAATAAAAGATCGCATGACTTATTTTTTGAACTTATGCCTTGAGAATAATGAACAGGGATGGCTGAAAAAATCGGGTAAGGATAAAACGTTCCTGGCAGAATTCTTTAAAATGGTAGATTTTTTTGTTGGTAAAATTGAAAAAGCTAAAAGCTTTAAACCCGATGATAATCAAATTGCACTTTATAATAAACTCAAAGAACAGATCGAAAAAGACAGAAAGATAATCAACGGTTATATCAATGCTAAAGAAATGGTGAAAAACAACAATACAGATATTCAACGGATTAGAATGTATGAGCAAATTATGAATAATGATATAGAATCTTATTTGTCTAACAACATTCTTACGAAAGAGGAATTTGATAAGAATTTTCAGTTTCTCACCGAAAACTGGAAAAAATTAATTGAAGAATTGAGACCACATTTTGATTAGGATAAACACCCGCTTACAGAAATAAATTAAAAAATTGACTTCACCTCAATCCTCAGCAGACCATTGCAGTCATAAAGCATATTGATTAAAAAACCATCAGTCACAAAAACAGTCACAAAAGTCACCGTAAATTATTAATTAACCGACTCTTAGAAGCTGTTTAAGTTTATGTTTTTTAAAATATTATAGGCTATTTTTGTTCTAATCGAGGGTCATTTTTGAGTGCATAGCCGGAAGCTATGGGCGAAAAAATAGCCGAAGAGTAGGACAAAAAGAGTCCTAATATTTAAAAAAGATTAAATTCAAACAGCTTCTTATGTCTAAGTCCTAAAAATACAAAAACCCGCACCACAACTGTGATACGGGTTTTTAATTCT
>JAHDCK010000242.1 GCA_020629915.1 Saprospiraceae bacterium | reverse complement strand
AATCTCGTGCCTTACTATCAGTTTATGGCACGACTTATTTTCATCTTTATCCATTATGAAAAAGATAATTATGACTTAGTAGAAAGTAAAATTAAAGAAGCGCGCAGATTTATGCGTAGTAATAATATTGATAATAAAATTTGTGATTTATCTTTATCTCTCGTACACAAATTAATGACTGCTGCCAATAAAAACGACAAAAAGATCTTACTGGAAACATTCGCGAATGAAACAAAGGAAGATAGAAATGACATAAAGGTTTTCTCTGCTTACAGAGATTTTGGAGATATTCTGCTCAAACGGTTGTCTTAAAACAAAAAACGGGAAACACGTTTGTTTCCCGCTTATTAAGTATACCTACTTAACATAACCACTATCTTAATATATCATGTAATAACATTCTATTACAATCTATTTTATAATTTTACAGTATATTCAAATTTTGTCACAATCAACTAGTGAATAAATTTCCCTGGCAGGAAATTAGGGATTTTTGATTGTCAGTATAGAGGCTTAAATGGTTGAAAGAAACCTTTTTAATATAATTGAAATTATCAGGAGGTTTCTTATCTTTGTAGTGATAGCACAAAAGTAAAGGTTGTTACAGAAAGTTTCAAAGTAAAAAATTTTGATTTTTAACTTTTCGCGTGCACTCTCTATCCACACAATCACCTGACTATCAATCAAGTAAACAGCATTCATCCTAAATTTCGGAAGAGAATATTCTCTCATAATCCTAAGATGTAATGTCTAAAAAAACTGCACTGTTTGATCTGATTAAGGCACTTGAACCCTCTGAAAAAGGATTTTTCAAGCGATATGCCCGTATGGAAAATGCGCCTGCTAACCTCCCGGCTATTCAATTGTTTGATGCCATTGCCCGGCAAAAAACCTACAACGAAGAAAAATTACGTCCACTTTTCCCCGACGATATCCCATTCTCCAAAAGAAAAAAATACCTATACGATCTTTTGCTGGATACGCTGGAGGATTACCATCAAAAACGCCATGCAAAATTCAAAATGCACAAATGGCTGGGACAGTTTTGGGTATTATACCAAAAAGAGCTATACGCTCAAGCCACGGACTTAGCAAAAAAAGCTCTGAATTTTAGCTTAACACAAGGATTTAAAGAATACGAATTATTGTTTTATGAAATGCTCTCCCGGGTTTGTGCTAAAACTAAACAACCATTAGAAAACTGCCCTATTGAACAGTTTCCTGCTAAAATAGAGCAAACCTTAAATGCATACCTCGACCAGATAGAGTGGACAAACATATCCATAAAAAAATCATATCTAAGAAAAAAGGAAATGTCGCTCGGCATCCATAGTCCTCAGTACTCTACAATCAAAGCATTGCTAAAAAACAAATCCGAAAAAAATTGTTATACCAGCAGTGACCTGGCTCACTTTTATCAGGCTCAACTCAAAATGGCTGAGCTGGAAGGAAACCATGACCAACAATTGTATTGGGCCAAAAAAAATCTGGAAGTCAAAAGTGATTTTTCTTCCTCTGGCTTCGTCAATCTAAGTAGCAACTACATCATTGCATGTCAAAATATCTTATATCACTCTGTCGTATTAAACAGATGGGAGGAAATGCCGCTTTTCATTGAAAAAATAAGAGCCACTCCCAAGCATCCTGGCATAAAAAACCTCGAAGCCATTCAATTTCATGCCGATTTGGTAGCAGGTGCTTATGAATATCCTTATTTTTTTTATGCGGATAAAAAAGAGGCATGTCTAAAGTCCATGGCCCAATACTGGGAATTTATCCGGGAAAACGAAAAAAAAGTAGAACCAGTCTGGCAGGTTTTTATACCCGCCTCGATGAGTTTGTATTATTGGCATTTTGGAAAAACAGAACAGGCAGAAGACAAGCTTAATTTTTTATTTAATACGACTGACTCAAATATACAACCCCGGTTTCAAATGCTCGGCCGGCTGGCTTTCCTTGGCATGCACTTGGAAAAGGGCAATCACGTTTTGGTAGAAAATCGTCTCCCGGAGGCCTTGCGCTATCTACGCACCAAAAAAATAAAAAATGACTTGCCCAAAATCCAGCTTTCTGCCATCCAGCAAATGCTCCACGCTCCTACCCCTAAGAAGCAACAAGAAGCGATAAATCAATTTGAAAAAAAGTCAAGCATTCTAATTAAAGATATAAAAACGCCTTTTATGTATCGGGATGCTGCTTCTGTTTTTTTAAAAAAATTCCAATAACCCATGAACCCACAACAACCTATTTATGAACTAATACAATCTATGTCAGCTTCTGAAAAAGCCTACTTTAAAAGATTCGTCACCCGGAAGAATAAGGACAAAAGCCAACATTACGTGCGAATATTTCAGGCTATTTCCAGGCAAAAAAACTACAATGAGAAAAAAATCATTCAACAATTTAAAAATCTCGCTCTGGTAAATAACTTTTCTGCAACAAAAAATTATTTATATGAAATAACTCTGGAATCCCTTAGAAAACAGCATCGAAATAAAAACGACTATATTTATTTAAGTAAAATTCGAAATCGCAATATTCTACTCCACAACAAAAGATTATACAGCCAGGCACTCAACATGTGCATCAAAGGATACAAATATGCCAAACAGCGCAGTATAAAAAGTTTTGAATTAATTTTTTTAAAATGTAAATTATATCTATACAAATATACTATACCCGTCAACCAACTCCGGGAAAAATCGGATGAGATTTATCACGAAATCTTAAAAACACTTCGGGAATACGAAAATCAATTAAAACTACGCTGTTACCACACCCATTCGGAATTTCTGTCAGCCTCCACCGCTCCCATTGAAGATCCGGCTTTCCCAATTGTAAAAAAAGCTATACAGGAACTGGATGAAACCCACTGTTATAACAAAGAAAATCTTATTACTTATTATAAAATACAATACTTATTGGCCAGAATAGAAAAGAATGAGGTGCAAATGAAACATTGGATAAAGCAACAGGAAACTATTCAATCTTGAATATCAGACGTTAAATTCCTGTTAAACCCAATCTTTTTACCTAAAACAACGTTATTTTTGGTAGAAATCCACACTTTGTAAAAACAAGCACAATTTTTGCATTCCCATTATTGGAAATCAAATTCATTTTATGAAAAAATTAATCTTATTTGTGGTTTTAATCCTTGGGGCCTATCAGATCCAGGCGGCTTACATGATTGTCCCGATGGATGAAAAACAAAAAAACCACTTGAAAGCTTACGGAATTGCCTACTGGATTCTGGAAAAAGAAGTGGAAGCCTTTTGGCTCCTCAACTACCGGGGCGGAAGTTTTGCCTTCAAGCACAATGTCTTGTTTGAAGATGAATGTATCACACGCGGGGTTTCTTACGAAGTGATTCCAGACGCAAAGTACAATAAAATTGTAGCCGATATAGCCAGCCCGGAGGAAAATAAAGATGTAATCAAACTGGAAGTCGCTCCCAAAGTTGCTGTCTATACGCCTGATGTCAATCACAAAGGGGAAGAGGTCCAACCTTGGGATGACGCGGTTACCCTTGTGCTAACCTATGCGGAAATTCCTTATGAAATTGTTTATGACAGCGAAGTGCTGGACGGAAAACTGGCCATGTATGACTGGCTACACCTTCACCATGAAGATTTTACCGGGCAGTACGGAAAATTTTATCGCTCCTATTCCAGCCAACCCTGGTACAAGGAAAATGTCAAACGCATGGAAGCACTCGCTGCTGAAAATGGATTTAAAAAAGTATCGCAGTTGAAGTTAGCTGTGGTGAAAAAAATACGGGAATACATCGGAGCTGGTGGGTTCATGTTTGCTATGTGCTCTGCTACGGATACCTATGACATCGCTCTGGCTGCTGAGGGAACGGATATTTGCAGTGAAATGTATGACGGCGACGGCCAGGACCCTTCTGCTCAAAGCAAACTCAATTATAGTAAGACTTTCTGTTTCAAGGATTTTGACCTGGTGCGCAATCCGCTTGAATATGAGTATTCCAGCATTGATCACAATAAAGGCAGAAAAGTAGATATGAAACTGGACTATTTTACCTTATTTGATTTTTCAGCCAAGTGGGACCCGGTTCCGACTATGCTTACACAATGCCATACCCGAACCGTCAAAGGTTTTATGGGACAAACCACTGCCTTTAGAAAAAGGCATATAAAATCCGAAGTTTTGGTGCTAGGCGAAAATAAACCTGCCAAGGAAGCCCGTTATGTACATGGCAAATACGGCATGGGCACCTGGACTTTCTACGGTGGTCACGATCCGGAGGATTACCGCCACTACGTTCATGATCCACCGACGGATTTGAATCTGCATCCCAATTCGCCGGGTTATCGTTTGATACTAAATAATGTATTGTTCCCTGCTGCGAAGAAGAAGAAAAGAAAAACGTAAAAAAATATTGATCATTTTTTCATTGACCATTGGCCATTTTTTAATTTTGGCCAATGGTCATTTTTTTGATTTTAATTTTAAAATTTTATATAAAATGAAAAAACTTATCCCCCTTTTCGCTGTCATTTTGCTACTCGCTTCCTGTGAGGCTCCGCAATCGGTAGAATTTAAAAACATAAATAATGTTAAAATAAAATCTTTCAACCTCAAGGGTAATGTCAAACTCACCGCTGATGCTCACTTTTTTAATCCGAATGCCATTGGCGTGAATGTCACCGGTGCAGATTTTGATGTTTTTGTGGATGATAAAAATGTAGGTAAAATCAACCAGCAGGATGTCAAGGTCTCCGTTCCGGCCAATGCGGATTTTACCGTTCCAATCACCGCCTCAATTCCATTGACAAAAGTAGTAGAGGATGCCGGAGGATTGCTGGATCGCCTTTTCAAGAAAAAGGAAGTGAATTTAAAAATGGATGGTTATATCTGGGTTAGCATTGCCGGGGCTCAGGCAAAAGTTCCCTTTACTTATGAGGATACTCAGGAATTAAAATTATAATAAAATAATGCGTTTACTTATAAACACCCTGCTGCTGTTTTGGTTAGCAGGGTTTTGTACTTGTTCAGAACCCGTTGCAAAGGAAGCCCAGTCCAGGCAAAACTCTCCGGCAAGTTCCGCCCAATCTGAAAGGGTAAACTTTCTCGGGCACTCCTTTCTAACCTATTCTGTTGATATTAAAAATAATCAATTACAACTTTTTCATTCTGATAAAAAAGATCGCCCCTATCGCAATTTTAAAAACCTGATTTTTGATTTAAATAAAAAAAAGAAAACTTTATTATTTGCGATGAATGGCGGGATGTATCTCAAAGACAATTCGCCTCAGGGACTTTATATTGAAAACGGGAAAGAGATAAAAAAATTAAATACGAAAAAACACGACTACGGTAATTTTTACCTGGAACCCAATGGCGTTTTCGCTTTTAGTGACTCTGAAGCCATCGTTCAGGAAACGGCCTCGTTTGAAAAAAACCAATTGACCTGGAATTACGCCACCCAGTCCGGCCCGATGCTCGTTATCGACGGACAGCTTCATCCAAAATTCCGTAAAGGTTCAAAAAATCTTCATATCAGAAATGGCGTCGGTATTTCATCCAATGGCAAAATCATTTTTGCCATCTCAGAAAAGCGGGTCAATTTCCACACCTTTGCCTCCCTCTTCCGGGATCATTTCCATTGCTCAAACGCTCTCTACCTCGACGGAGCCATTTCCAAAATCTACATCCCCAACCTCGACCGCCGGGACTCCACCGGAAACCTCGGTCCTCTCATCGCGCATTTTTTATAATAATTCAATATTGTACTATTGTACCATTGTACTATTGTACCATTGTACCATTGTACTATTGTACTATTGTACCATTGTACCATTGTACCATTGTACCATTGTACCATTGTACCATTGTACTATTGTACTATTGTACCATTGTACCATTAAAAAAAAGCCCATCCCCAAACGAGGACAGGCCAAAGTAAACAACTATTATGAAATCACCCTCTAATCTCACTTTTGAGATTCGATTCGAATGAATGTTCATTCGTTTATTTAGACGCTAAAAAGGTGCCATACGTTCTAAAAAAAGACCATTTTAAAATGGATTTAACAATAGAAGCGGACAATTAGGAGTGCCTTAACTTTAGAGGGTGTATTTTAAGAATATTTTAAAACTGACAAGCGGGGCCATGCACCTTTAACCACTGTTCTTTTTCCTTGTAATCCGGCATGGCTTGCTCTACCAATGCCCAAAAACGGGGCGAGTGGTTCATTTCAATCAAATGGGATAGTTCGTGGATAATCACGTAGTCAATTACCGGATCAGGTGCGAAAAGCAGGCGGGTGGAAAAATTGAGATTGCCGGAGGAAGAACAGCTTCCCCAATTGCTTTGGTTGTATTTGAGGCGGACGCCTTTGATATTTTTTTTGAAATGAAGCTGATTGAGTTCCTGGGTACGGCGGGTGATTTCGGGTAAAAAGTCCTGGGCGACAAGGCGACTCAGCAGGTGGCGAATGCTTTTTTGAAGGTGAGCAGGCTCGTCGGCAGCCGCGAGGTTGAGGTAGATGGTTCCATTGCGCAATCGTCCGGAGTGGGTTTTCCTATCGGTCAATTGCAGGGAGATGTTGTATTGTTTTTTACCTACGGTAAGCACGTCGCCATGCTGATAAATTTTACCAAAAAACTGCTTGCCAAGGTTTTTATTTTTATTAAAACGTCCTTTAACCCATTGCTCAAACCAATCCAGGTGTTTTTTTTCTTCCTTTTTACTCAAACCCAAAGGCATTCGCAGGTGCGCCGCCTTCCGACCAATAGAGGCCCGCACATCCCGGCGCATTTCACGGAAGATTTTTACTGGCAGCGTCCCTTGCTCTATTTCTAAAGAACAGGTTTCTATTATCGGTTTTGGTTTTTTAAAAAACATCTTTTCAATAATTCAATATTCCAATGGTACAATATTCCAATGATTCAATTGCTCCTTTCCTTGACAACCTTCCTCAATTTTGTAATTTTGTATCCTAAGAGTGTCTAAAGCAAAACGTTAAAATAAACAATCCTTCCCTAACCCTGGCGTTTTCTACTTGATTTCACAACAAAATATTCCCTCATGCTGTACGTCATTGCTATCTACGTACCAATTCTTTTTGCCTTTGTCGGGTTGGAATTTTGGTATTCTAAATGGAAGAAAAAAAACTACTTCCAATTTAATGATTCTATAGTCAATATTTGCTGTGGTCTAGCCGAGCGTCTCTTTGGTTTTTTCTACGATGTGGGCATGCTCATTTTCTTTTTCTATCTGTATAATTCCTGGCACTGGCTCGATTTGTCAAATGCCTGGTACAATACCCTACTGCTTTTTATGGTCACGGATTTTATGTTCTACTGGTATCACCGCGCCGGGCACGAAATCAATTTGTTGTGGGCCGCTCATATTTCCCATCATCAAAGTGAAGAGTTTAACCTGACTGTGGCGTATCGGCTCTCCGGATTTCAGGCCATCAACCGG
>JAHDCK010000241.1 GCA_020629915.1 Saprospiraceae bacterium | reverse complement strand
TTTTCTTTTGTGCGGCCAAGCGAAACTGGTTTTTCTGCGAAGGTAAAAGGATTTATTCTAATCAAAAATAATCATTTTTTTGCGTACATGAAAACACTTTTTTGATTATTTTAATTTTATGAAGAACGATATTAAAATTTCATCTAAATTTGTGAAAAAAGTAATCATGTCCGAAACTGAATTTCAATCGAATACAAAACTGGCTGGCATCATCCGCCAACTGGAATCCCTCAATCTGGATGCCTGTATCATTCCCAATTCCGATCCCCACCTTAGCGAATACGTTGCAGAGCACTGGCGTGGGCTGACCTGGATTTCAGGTTTCACCGGGTCGGCGGGCAACCTGACCATCACACCAATGGAAGCCGGACTCTGGACGGACTCCCGGTATTTTATTCAGGCTGTAGATGAGCTGAATGGTAGTGGAATTAAGCTACAAAAACTGCGGATTCCACACACGCCGGAATACATCGAATGGCTGCTGGAAAATGTGCGGGAAGGAGGAAGTATTGGTATCGATGAAAAACTTTTTTCGACGGGGATGATTAGACGCATGGAGAAAATTTTTATAAATAAAAATATAAAATTGATAGATTGCGGAGATTTGCTCAAGGACATTTGGGCGGATCGGCCTTCCCTTCCTACTGGTCAAATTTTTGAGCACGATGTCACCTGGGCCGGGCAAAGCCGCTCTGAAAAAATGGAAAATATCCGGCAAAGAATGCGACAATTGGGTGCGACGCATCACTTGCTTTCTGCTCTGGACGACATCGCCTGGACATTTAATATCAGAGGAAATGATGTGGCCTACAATCCGGTGGCGATTGCTTACGCATTGATTTCTTATAAAGAAGTTACGCTTTTTATAGATGATAATAAAATATCAGAAGATTTAAAATTTAAATTTAAATCAGAAGGTATTCAATTAGAATCTTACAGAAGTATTGCCGGGAAATTAATGAGTCTCTCCTCTGAAGATTTAATTTTATTAAATTCTAATAAAACAAATTCGTGGTTATATAAATCTATTCCGGAAGCGTGTACCATAATCGATCACACTACAATTCCAACTTTATTAAAAACCGTAAAAAATGAAACTGAAATTAATCATATACGGGAAGTTATGATTAATGATGGCGTAGCAATGACTCGGTTTTTTAAATGGCTGGAAGAAAACATAGAAAAAAAACCTATAACAGAAGTTTCTGCAAGCGATCAGCTTCGGGACTTTAGAGCGATGAATGAGCATTTTGTTGGAGAGAGTTTTCCGTCTATTGCCGGCTACAAAGGTAATGGTGCAATTGTGCATTATCGCCCGGAAGAAGGCAAGTGCAAAACGCTGGCCGCCGAGGGCATTTTCCTTCTGGATTCCGGCGGACAATACCTGAACGGAACAACGGACATCACCCGAACCGTTGCCATGGGAACGCCAACTGCGGAGCAAAAACGCGATAATACTTTAGTGCTGAAAGGCCATATTGCCCTGGCAACTGCACGCTATCCAAAAGGTACGAAAGGCTATCAACTGGAAATTTTGGCAAGGAAAGCCCTTTGGGATGCCGGCTTCAACTACGGGCATGGAACGGGTCATGGCGTTGGATTTTTCCTCAATGTACACGAGGGACCACAGAGTATCAGCACTGGAGCTTCGTCCTACTACAATGCACCGCTTGAGCCGGGTATGTTAACTTCAAATGAGCCGGGAATTTATCGTGCAGACCAGTGGGGCATTCGCATTGAGAACCTGGTGCTTACGGTTGAGGGTGGAAAAACAGAGTTTGGTACTTTCTTAAAATTTGAAACGGTAACGCTTTGTCATTTGGATACAAATCTCATTGAAAAATCTCTGCTAACTGAAGCAGAAATTGACTGGGTAAACGCCTATCATAAAGAAGTATATGAAAAATTATCGCCTCGATTGACCAAAGAAGAAGCTCGCTGGCTATCAGACAAAACGAAATCTATTTGAATTTATTAAATAAAAAAAGTTTTCCTTTTTTCATTTTCACGGGTGCGGTTTTTTTAATATTGATCGTGGTACCGCTATTTGAAACCGGAATGTTTCTGGATGGATTGATCTATGCGACGTTAGGGAGAAATCTGTCTGAAGGGATTGGGTCATGGTGGTTTTTAAAAAATACGCATCTGCTTGAAGCGACTTTTCACGAGCATCCGCCGCTGGGGATTTGGATACAATCTTTTTTATTTTATATTTTTGGTGATTATTTTTGGGTGGAACGGCTGCATGCCTTCCTTCTTGCCTTGCTTACTGTTTCAGGTATCATTTCTATTTATAAAAATATTACTAAAACCTATGTGTCAGCCTGGTTTCCCGTTTTATTATGGAGCATTACCGGGATCATTTTTTGGTCATTTGAAGGGAATGTATTAGAAAATACCGTAAGTGTCTTTACACTTGGGGCAGTTGGATCTTTTTTTTATTATAAAAACAATAAGAATAAATTATTTTTAATTTTATCTGGATTACTGATACTTGGTGCATTTCTCACCAAGGGGCCGGTCGGATTATTTCCCTGGGGCATTCCGTTTTTGTATTGGTTGGTTTTTCGGGAAGATTCCTTTTTTGGAATGACACTATCTGTCTTGATAATTGCCGGGACAACATTGCTGGGGCTTGGTCTGATTTTATTTTTCAATGCAGCGGCGTGGGAGAGTTTCCAATTGTATTTGGAGGCTCAGCTGTTTAGCAGTTTGAAGGGAGAGCGTTTAGTAGTGGAGCGTTATTTTATTATAAAAAGAACAATACAAGAACTCGCCCCCATGATTGTTTTATGTATTTTAATTTTATTTTTAAAATACAAATTCAATCTTCAAAAGCTGCGAGAGGAAAAATATTTAAAATATAGTTTATTTTTTGTTTTAATTGGATTATCTGCTACCCTTCCGATGGTCATCAGCCCCAAGCAATTGAGTTTCTATATCGTTCCTTCTATTCCCTTTTTTGCGATTGGATTGAGTCTTTTGGTTCATTCTATCCTGGAAAATTTTATTTTAAATTTAAATAAAAAATATTTTCACATACTAAAAGCCTTCAGCCTGCTGCTTTTTAGTGGATCAATTATTTTTGTCGTTTTGCGATTTGGTCAACCCGGAAGAGATATAGATTTACAGGCAGACATTGCGAAAATTCATCATCACCCGGAGACGAAAAATCTCATCCACGTTCCGAATGAATTATCTCAGGAATGGTCTTTATTTTCTTATGCCTACCGCAACCACCACTTCACTATTGCTCCAAAAGTTGAAAACGCTACTCGATTTTACCTTGCCAAAAAAGGCGCGAAAAATATCCCGGAAGGTTATGCAAAAGTTCCTCTTGATCTAAAATTGTATGATTTGTATAAAAAATAAAAAGGCGTAATGTACCTTTGCAATTCATGAAAGTTACGGAGCACTTTAAGGCAGCAAAAGGAAAAACATTAGTTTCCTTCGAGATACTTCCTCCTTTGAAAGGTGGAAGCATGAAAACCATATTCGATACGCTCGATCCATTGATGGAGTTCAAACCACCTTTCATTGATGTGACTTACCACAGGGAAGAATATATTTATAAAAAACGGCCATCTGGATACTACGAAAAGACGGCCATCCGCAAGCGACCGGGAACTGTGGGAATTTGTACTTCTATCATGCATCGTTATAATGTAGATGCCGTTCCGCACCTGATTTGTGGTGGATTTACCAAGGAGGAAACGGAAAATGCCCTGATTGATTTGAATTTTTTGGGTATCAATAATGTGTTGGCACTTAGAGGCGATGCCCGGAAGTTTGAGGGCAAATTTATACCAGAACCCGGCGGCCATGCTTTTGCCCTGGATCTCGTTCAGCAACTGAAGGAAATGAACGAAGGAAAATATCTGGATAACAATATCGTCAATGGCAACAAAACGGACTTTTGCATTGGCGTGGCGGGTTATCCGGAGAAACACTTCGAGGCACCCAACCACCGATCCGATCTTCATTTTCTAAAGAAAAAAATAGAAGCAGGCGCAGAATACATTGTGACGCAAATGTTTTTTGAAAATAAACATTACTTCAAATTTGTGGACGACTGCCGGGCGGCTGGCATTGATGTACCTATCGTACCCGGTTTAAAACCTATCACTAAATTATATCAACTCAATTCTATCCCAAGGTTGTTTCACGTCAATATGCCAAATGACTTAGTAGATGCGATCCTGGATGCCAAAGATGCCGCAGGCAGAACTGAAGCCGGGATCGAATGGCTAATCGCACAGTCTAAGGAACTAAAAGAAAAGGGCGTCCCCTGTCTGCATTATTATACTATGAGTGATGCAGAAGTTATTAAAAAAGTGGCTTCGGCTGTTTTGTAGTTACCGCTTCCTTTGATAATAATGAACGCCACCGCCGTACACCCAGCCGCGTTTGCCCCGTGTCGTTTCGATGAGTACCCAGGGTTCGTTTTTGGTTTCGCCAAGCATATTAATTTTTTGTTTGAAATCCGTTCGCTGTCCCAGGAAGTAAACTTCTTCATTAAAATTCAACCGGGCTACGACAGCACTATCTAAGGACGGCCCTTGACGCATATTCAAACTATCTATTTGTATAAACAAAATAGAATAAGCTCCTTTCTTCGGCCCGCTGTGATTCATGGAGTTCAAACTCGGATCTTTTTTCTGAGGTAGTTTGGGTAAAACAGCTTCAGAATTTTCATCCATAACATTTACTTCTTCTGTTTCCTCCGGCACTTCCTCGAAGGTGGCTTTCGTTTGATTGCACTTAACAGCTCCGTAGGCTACGAGTAAGGCTAGAAAAATCAATACGATAACGGTCTCTACTTTTCCTAAAAACTTCATGATTAAAATTATTTACAACAAAATTATATATAATCCCGTTTTTGAGCAAACATTTAATTCTTTGCGATTTTCCATTTGTAAATCCTAATTTTACACTTCGCAAATTTTAATTTATAAAAACATGAAATTACTCTTCTACTTTATAATTGGTTTTAGCCTGACGCTTTTTCTTTTTTCCTGCTCTGGCTCTAAACGCAGCAAAAAAGACATAAAAAGTGCCCTGATCGAAATGCGGACGACTTCCTGCTACGGTAAGTGTCCGGTTTATAAAATAAGCATTAATGGAGATGGCCGTGTATTTTACGAGGGAAAACGCCATGTAGAAAAGGAAGGATTCTATCAAAAAATGCTGACGGATAAGGAAGTAAAATCCTTAATTGAAGCATTCGATAAAGCCAAGTTTTTTGAGTTTCAGGATGAATACACTTCGGCAGTTACGGATATGCCTACCACGTTTGTATCCTATTCTATCGGAAAAGACAGCAAAAAAATCCGGGATTACTTCGGTGCGCCTAATGAGTTAAAAGATCTGGAAAAACTGGTAGCCGAAATCGCTAACTCCAAGGAAGGCTGGACTAAAGCAGAAAAGCCGGAGGCAGAAGAAGATAATTAAATTTGCTTTTTCGTTCCCTGATAAATCGCTCCACCGATGCTATCCATTTTGGCATTGGTAACGGTTTTCATGCTATTGGGTTCGTTATTCAGGCGCAATACGCCGAGCAAACCAATGAGAAGTGCTTCCTTAAAATTAACGATGTCTTGTTCGGGCACTTCAAAGGTGACTTTTTCCTTACAGGATGCCTGGATAGATTCCATCAAAAAAGTATTGAAAACGCCGCCGCCCGTAGCGAGTAACGTATAACTTTCTTTATCCAAGCCTTCCCGCTGAACGATCTCACTGATGGCTCTGCCGATTTGTGCAGCCGTATGTTTAGTCGCCGTGTAGAGCATATCTTCCCAGGGGGCTTCTTCCTGAAAATAAATCGGCAGGATGCGTTTTCTAATCCACTGATTGTTCAAAGATTTAGGGTAAGGGGCTTTGAAAAATTTGAATCGGGTCAAAATATCCAGCACTTCCGGAACAGGTTTTCCGCTTCGGGCAAGTTCGCCTTTGTCATCAAAAGGCTGATCGAGTTCTTTGGCCAGGCGATTGAGCACCTGATTACAAGGACCCACATCAAAGGCCACGTATTTCTCTCCGGTAAAACAACCAATGTTGGCAATGCCTCCCAAATTCAAATAAAAATCATATCCGTCAAAAAGCCATTTGTCCGCTAGTGGAGCCAGGGGTGCCCCTTCTCCTTCCAGCGCAATGTCTGTCGTTCTAAAATCACAAATGACGGGCAAACCGGTTTTTACAGCGAGTGCTGCGCCATCTCCGATTTGGATGCTCATCAATTTGTGCGGGTAATGAAAAATGGTATGCCCATGCGAGGCAATGAAGTCCGCATCGAGATCGTATTTTTGGATAAATTCATTGACGAGATCGCCCATGTAGTGTCCGAAGTAGGTATGGGTTTGCACGAAGGGTAAGGCGTATTGCTTGTCCAGGGCCTTGAGGCGCAGGTACCATTTGGGATCGTACTCTGCGGTTTCGGCTGCCAGGATTTTCCAGTTGATATTTCCATCTACAATTGTGTATTCAGCACAAACCATATCCAGCCCGTCCAGAGAGCTGCCCGACATCAATCCGATTACCTTATATGTGTTATTCTTCATTTTATTTGGCTTCTTTTATTTCCATCGTATATTTTGCGACGGCCTTTATTTCACTTTCACTCAATAGATTTTTGTAGGCGATCATCGTTAATTTTCCATTTTGAATCAGGCTGATTCGCTCCTCGAAACTCATTTCAGAAATCGTAATATCTTTTGCTCCGTTGATTTTAGCTTTTCCATCCAATCCGTGGCAGGTGACGCAGTACTGCTTAAAAATTTTACTGCCTAAAACGACCTCACTACTTGCTTTAGTAGATTTATTAGAATTTGATCCACCGTCGTTATCAGATGCACAGGCAAAGACTAAAACCACTAAAACTAAAAAGACTCCAATTTTTTGCATTCCTTTCATATTTCTACAAAAATCTTTAAAATAATTCGGATTCTGAAATTTTCATCTAAGGTACAAAATTTGGTTGCCTGCCTGCTTTTTAATTTTTCCTTTTAGAATAAAATATTTCTGTAAAAATTATTTCTCTTGCGGTTTCTTTTTCCAATTTAAATTTCTTCCGTATCAAAAGTTAAACTATGGAAACTTTTGAACTAAAAATTGTTTCCTGTGTTTTTTTGGTATAAATTGCCTAACCCAACCTAAGCCCTTTTTCATGAGTGAATTAACTAATATTCTTTTTAAAACCCAGGAGCTTTTCCTCCGCTATGGCCTCAAGAGCGTCACGATGGATGATGTCTCCCGCCACCTTGGAATATCTAAAAAAACCCTATATAAGTTTGTAGAAAACAAAGAAGATCTCATTCTTAAAATTTTACAACTTTACATCAAGGCAGAAAAAGAAGCGGTAGAACACATCCAAAATACCACTCAGGATGCCCTCAGCGAAATGCTCAATATTTCCCTCCACGTTCGTCAAACCTTAAAAACGATGAACCCTTCGGTTGTATATGATTTAAAAAAATATTACCCTAAAGCCTGGAAGCTCATGGA
>JAHDCK010000240.1 GCA_020629915.1 Saprospiraceae bacterium | reverse complement strand
CCTATGTAGCAGTTGAACATTCTAATAAAGCGCACAAAGTTGATAATGAATGCGGACTATTTCACAAATAAATCGTAGAATTGCCGGAAATCAGGCAAATTCCATGAGCCTAAAACCTAAAACACTGACAGAAGAAACCATGCTGGCAGAATGGGCAGAAGTACAAGCTGCCCAGAAAAACCCAGCGCGTTTCCGGCCTCTGTACGAGCGATATTACGATCCTATTTTCCGGTTTATCTTCAAGCGAACCGGGGAGGAAGCTTTGTGTGCAGATATTTGTTCCCAGGTTTTTCTCAAGGCACTTCAGAAACTTTCTACTTATACCTACAAAGGTGTTCCGTTTTCGGCGTGGCTGTACCGTATTGCGAGCAATGAGGTTGCGCAGCATTATCGCAATTCCGGCAAGCGTCGGGTAGTGAGTATCGAGGAAAATCAGCTGGGAGAAATGATGGAAGAGGTAGATGTCCGGGTGGATGAAAATCAATTGCAACTCATGTTGGAAGTGCTGGATGATATGCCGTTAGAATCTATGCAATTAATTGAAATGCGTTATTTTGAACAACGACCTTTTAAAGAAATCGCCCAAATTTTAAATATAACTGAAAGCAATGCGAAAGTGAAAACGTATAGAATTTTAGAACGTATGAAAAAGAAGATGAACAAACGCAAACCTTCCGGTTTTTAAATGCGATAGATATGGAGAAAAATTACAATTTTAATATAAACCCGAAAAAGCCCTCAAAGGAGGCCATTCAAAAACATCAAAATTTTGATGCACTCCTGGAACAGTTTGAGGCAGAAAAAGCCACTACAAAACCAACTCCGGTTCGGAGGTTGTGGCCACTGCTTGGAGGATTGGCTGTTGCGGCAGCTATTTTATTTTTTATTATAACAAATACGAATTTATTTGATTTAAATGCACCGCAAGGAGAAATGCAAACCGCATTTATCCAACCACCCGTTCCTGAAATTAAAAAACAATTTATAAATCAAAAATACAAATCTAATAAAAAGAAGCTTTTTCAATATGAGGGAGGTTCATCTGTTTATGTACCTGCCGGGTCATTTCGATTTGCGGACGGCCGGGCAGTGGAAGGAGATGTTGAATTGCAATTTCGGGAATACAAGGATTTTATAGATATATTTATTTCTGGAATTCCAATGAAGTATGACTCCGCCGGTGTGGAATATCAATTGGAGTCTGCGGGCATGATGGAAATACGAGCGTTGAAGGATGGGGAAGAAGTTTTCCTGCAACCGAATAACGTACTAACCGTTGAATTGGTGAGTGAAATTTCGGTTCCGGCTCACGTCAATGTCCCGCCGGGATTTAATATTTATCACCTGGATACAACCGCCAAAAACTGGAAATACAAAGGGAAAGATAATATACAATTTATTGATAAATACAATCCTGAAAGTTACGATAAAGAATTAAAAGTTTTAAAAAATAATTTTGATACAAATATTAAAAATTTGGAATCCTCTTGGCCCATTCCAATAAAACCTGTGAAGCCACAAAAAGCCGATGGCGATAAATATGCCTTTGATTTTGAATTTGCCGAAGATTCAGAAGTATCTAAATTATACACAAACACAATGTGGCAGGTGGATAATGAAGTGGATTTTAAAAAGGCAACCCAAGGAGGAAATTGGGTGGATGTAAAAATGGAAAAGCAAGGGGATGGTCGTTTTAAAATGATTTTGATAGGAGAAAAGGGCGAGCAGGTTTCTCTTTTTGTAGAACCCGTTTTGCGAGGTACGGACTTTCAAAACGCGCTTATAAATTACGAAATTGAATATAAAAAATATAACAATGCACTAGCAGAGCGAACTCAAAAATTACAAATTCAAAAAGCGGAACTAGAGAAAGAATTTAATATAAAAAGAAATCAAATTACTATAAAATGGAATAGCGATTCCAATGAAATTATATATGTAAAACGCAAAGTTCGAAATCGATTTACTATCAATGCCCTGGGCATCTGGAATTGCGATCGCCCGGTTTTGCCCGGTGGAGCCAGAGTGACCGCGACCATTTCTACCAATAAAAAAGAGCGGTTGAGAAAGGCTAATGTTTACCTTGCAGATGAACGTTCTAATACCATTTATGAAATCAAACAAAAGGAAAAAACAAATATAAAGTATCATTCAAGTAATAAGCAACTGCTTTTTTCCCTGACGGAAAAGGGCAATGTTGCACTACTCACTCCGGAAGAAGTCCCTGTTAACCAACCTACTGACAATATTCAAAATATCATTCTCAAGCAATTGGAAACCGTACCAAAGACGGAAGAAGAATTGAGGAAGTTGTTAAAATTTGACCGGGAAGAGATCTGATCTCTTTTGATAATGTTGATTTTATAAACCCATTCTGTTACCTTTATTCCAGATAAGAAAATATCGCATTTTATTTCTTTTAATTTTTATATTTAAAATATAAATATGAGTAACAAGTATATTTTCACTTCTCGAAGATTGGGCTTTCGGGGTTGGGAAGAATCTGATTTAGATGCCTTTCTCGAAGTCAGTGGTGATCCTGAAGTCATGGAGTTTTTTCCAAATTTAGCAACAAAGGAAAGTGGCTTGGATTTCATTAAATGGTCGAAGGAATGCTATGAAAAACATGGATATTGCTACTATGCGGCAGAGGAATTAGCGAGCGGAAAAGTCATAGGTTTTATTGGAATTCACTGGCAAACCTTTGAAGCGGATTTTACACCTTGTACGGATATTGGTTGGCGTTTAAATAAAAAATATTGGAATAAAGGCTATGCGACCGAAGGAGCTAAACGTTGCCTGGAGTACGCTTTTGATGAATTAAATTTGAAAAAAATATATTCAATGGCGTCTCTTGGGAATGTCAAATCCTTCAATGTGATGAAAAAAATCGGGATGAAAAAAGTTGACTCCTTTTTTCATCCCGCATTGAAAAATCGCCCGGATTTGGCAGAATGTGATTTATACCTGATTGAGGCAAGAGGGTAGGGAGATTATCCTTACTCCTCCAACAATTTTTTTACGGCCTTTTTTACCTTTTTTGCATCTGGCTGCGTTATGGAATAGTAAAAATCCCGAACAGTTCCATCCTTGCCCACCAAATATTTATGAAAATTCCACTTGGGTGTAGAAGAAACATTTCCGTTTAATTTCTTATTGGATAAAAATTGATATAATGGATGTGCGTCTTTTCCCTTCACCTGAATTTTTTCAAAAATGGGATATTCCGCTTGGTATTTAACCATACAAAACTCCTGAATATCGGCTCCGTCTAACGGCTCCTGCCCGGCAAAATCATTGGAGGGAAATGCCAATACTTCAAATCCCTGGTCTTTAAATTCATCGTATATTTTTTTCATACCTTCCAGCTGAGGGGTAAAACCACACTTGGAAGCGGTATTGACAATGAGCAAAACTTTGCCTTCGTACTTGGAAAGGGAAACTTCCTTTCCGTTAATGTCATTCACCGTAAACTGGTGAATGCTCTTTGTGGATACATCGATCATAGTGCAAAATAATATTGTTATAATAAAATATTTCATAAGTAAAATTTAAGTGCAACAAGCTTGTTGAGACTAAATAATAAACCGACGAAAATGGCAACCCGCACCCTCGTCCCCATAAAATCCCTCGTATAAAATGGGGACGAGGCTACGCCCCTTTGGAATTTTTCCAAACCATTTTTCTACAAATGGGGTCGGTGCGCTGCACCTTTTTTGCTTATGTCAATGACATTGCCCTTTAGGGGTGAGTAGAGCTAAAAAAGTTCGGCGGTTAATTTCTAAAAACCAATAAGTTTGTTTTACAAAAAATAAAAACCTCCAAAGGTTACCCCTAAGAAACAACAACTAATTCAGTTTGTTTAAAAAAGAGAAAAAAATCTATATCTTGCTTTGTTTTTAATCCTGTAAAAATAAAAAATGCCCTCAGTAACGCTACACTTTCCGGTTCTGGTTAAAAATATCGAGGTAGATGAAAAAATGCAATACTACCTTCGGCCTTTGCTTTTTCAGGGGCCCATGGCTTCCCATCGGCGTTTTGAGCGAGCCGTTGCGTTGTTTAAAAGAGAAGTGAAAAGTGCGCTTCGTAGCATTGAGTTCAACCGGGAAAATATGGATCGACTGCTTTGGTTTCGGTTCAACCCACAGGTAGAATACAAGGCTCTGAAAATGGAATTTGTGGCAGCTAAACAGTTTGTAAAAGGAAAATTTGGAGTGGGTTATTTTATTTTACAAGATAAATGCTTCGTCTGCCTGCCCGCTTTTGATAGCTTTATGTTTATCGGTGAAAAAGACGAAAAAGGAAAATACCACATTCCACAGCAGGCCGAGGAAACTGTTCGCAACCTGATTCGCAGTTATAAAAAAGAAACCAAAGACGATATTGATGTCCAATCTTATGTGGCTACTCGGCATGAATTTGTAACTACTTTGAAATTTACTGTCAATGTAGATTTTTCCGAATTTCAGTTTGAACAAAATCCAATGAGTTGGTTCTTCTCTATGATAGGAGCCAACCATGAGTTTAAAGGACACGTTGAAATATTAAAAGTGGGTTTTAATTTAAATGATAAATATCCTGGCGAACTCAAGCGCGCTTATTATCGGGAAGACCTCGTGAAGCGGGTAAGTGAAATTTTATATCAATTTGAAAATACACCTGTAGTGATTTTGGGAAGGGAAGGTGCAGGAAAGCGAAGCATTATCCATGAGGTGGTTTACCGCTATATGGATGCCAGGAAAAAAGTAAAAGAAAACAAAAAAGAAATCGTTTGGCGAATTGATCCCACCAGAGTGATTGCCGGAATGAGTGTAGTTGGAATGTGGCAAAAACGATTAGAATCTATATTTAAATTTGTAATAGAACGAGGAAGAAAATATAAAAGACATTCTGATAAAATTCTAATTGATAATGTCGTAGCCTTATTGAGAATAGGAAAGTCCGGTCAAAATGATATGACGATGAGCGACGTGATAAAACCTTACCTCGAAAAACGTCTCTTGCAATTCGTCCTGGTCGCCACACCGGAAGAATGGAAAATCATCCAGGAAAAAGACCGGCGGTTTGCTGATTTGTTTCAAATCATCCGGGTACCCGAACCCGATTTGAAAACGGCAATCGGCATGGTGACCCGCCAAAGAAGAAATCTCGAACTTGAATACGATTGTTCTATAGGAACAATGGCAATTGCGCAACTTTTTAATATACAAAGAAATTATTTGCGTAGAAAGGCCATGCCGGGAAGCGTAATGAAATTGCTCAATCAGCTGGCGACGAAATACAAGTTTAGAGAAATTGATGCCGGAGAGGTACGGGAAGAATTTGAAATGTTTAGTGGATTGCATCAGGATATTTTTGATGCAGCACACACCTACGAAAAGGATGAAATCCGTAAAGCTATTTCTGCTAAACTCGTAGGACAGCAAGACGCCGTAGACGCCCTGGCTGATATTATACATACTATAAAAGCTAAATTGACAAATCCGGATAAGCCTTACGGTTCTTTTCTGTTTATCGGGCCGACCGGAGTGGGGAAAACTCAAGCAGCAAAAGTTTTGGCCTCCTATCTCATGGGCAGCGAGGACACCCTGATGCGATTTGATATGAATGAATACATCGGGCCGGATGCAGTGAGTCGCCTGATTGGAGATTACTACAATCCCGAAGGACAACTTACGGGTAAGGTGCGTTATCGGCCATTTGGGGTTTTGCTCTTTGATGAAATTGAAAAAGCGCATCCCAAGGTTTTGGATTTGTTGTTGCAAGTATTGGATGATGGTCGGTTGACGGATAGTTTGGGTAGAACGGTTGATTTTACAAATACGATAATTATAATGACGTCCAATGTAGGGGCGAGGGAAGCTTCTTCTATTTTGGGTTTTAAAACAAATGCTAGCGAGGAAACTGCGGTGTACCGCAAAGCTATGCAGAATAAATTTCGTCCTGAATTTATTAATCGTATAGGTAAAATTGTTATATTCAATCCGCTGGCTCTGGATCATATCATGAATATTGCCAGATTGCAAATTAACGAGTTGCTTCGCCGGGATGGATTTGTTAGAAGAACTACTATTTTAAATATATCAGAAAAAGCATTAAATTGGGTGGCAGAACGAGGCTTCGATGCCAAGATGGGCGGGAGAGCACTCAAACGGCAAATTGAAAGAGACCTGACGACGCTTTCTGCGGAGCAATTGATTTCTACTTATAGTTCACAACCTATTATTTTTGATATATTATTTAAAAACAAACAACTCGTTCCCGATGTTCAGGTGCTGAGATTTGCCGAACCCGGAACAATGAATTGGTTTCCCAAATTACCAGAAGGAAAGAATGGCCGAAAATTCTACGGGAGGTTACTACGGGAAGTAGAAGGAATGATTAGAGAAATAAATGATTTTGAGGAAGAAGAAGGAAATGGAAGTGGCTATGTGAGTGAATCGGAATGGCAACGATATCATTTTAAAAATAAATTACAGGAAGTACAGGAGCGCGCTAAGCGAATGGTACTGGCTACGGATGAAATAACAGTTGACAGACAAATACAGGCAATTCGGCTGAAACGTGTGGGCGGTTCTATCCTCGGCGAGCGGAAAGATCGTATAAGAGAAATGTATTTTCAGAAGGAAACAATGGAGGAACTCAGCAACCAATATACCTATGCAGATTCCTATTTGGATGTTCGGGGTTCTAGGTATTTGGATTTATTAATTGAGTTAGATTTTTTAAAAATATATAAAGAGGGATACTATAAGGATGATTTTCAAAAAATTGAAATGTCTTTCAAATCCCTGATTACAAAACTAGGAAAAGAGGAGATTGAATATTTAATTGAAACATATTCAAGTTTATTGCAATGTTTGGATGTAAAATTTAAGACGAATAAAAAGAAACAAACAATTGAAATAGAGGGGTTAGCTATTCAGCATTTGATGAATAAAGAAGCGGGTGTTCACTTGTTTTACAGAGAACATTCTACTCCAATCCCCGTGCTCGTAAGTATGCGTTTGGATAAAGAAGAACCCAACAGAAATCTTGAGGTCATTCGTTTGTATCACAGTAATAAGACTTTGACAGATTTGAGAACGGGTTTTGTCAATGCGAAAAATATCCGACCGGAGGAGTTAAAATTGCTCATATTTGGAGGCATTCGCCACAAAGGGAAAAGTAAGTCAAGATGAGATATTTTATTTTAATATTATTTCTTTTACCAGCAAACTTGTTGTTTGGGCAAGAAAAACTGGAAAGAGAATATCGCGTTAAAATGGAAGAAGTTCCGACTATGGCCGTTGATTTTATTCAAGATGTTTCTTTGAAACGCAAAATAAAATGGTACAGAGAAGAAGGATTGACGGGCCATACCTTTGAAGCTAAAACCAAACACAACGGAAAAAAGTACAGCATTGAATTTAATTCTAATGGCTTGATTGAAGATGTGGAAATTCGTATTAGTAAAAAGGAAATGAATAAAGAAGCCAGAGAAAATATGCTGGATTATCTTCAGGATAGTGAATTTG
>JAHDCK010000239.1 GCA_020629915.1 Saprospiraceae bacterium | reverse complement strand
CTTATAATCACTATTTCTAAACAAAAAAAGCGACCCGGAAGTTTATCCGAATCGCTTCAATTTATCTTTTGTCAAAATTTGATCTATTCTTCCGGCTTTAATGCAGCCAGGGCATCTAAATCAATTCCATCCATAACAGCCTTCATGCTAGCTTCAGGAGCTTTTCGTGCTTCTACCTTTACCAAAAATCGCTTACCGGCAATAACCTCAAAAGAACCCGTTTGTCTTTTTGTATTATATTTTTGCATGGCTTTATGTGATTTATATTTTGTGGTTCGTTCATAGCCATCATCGCTCTCTTTGTCAATATCTACCAATCCCCAGGCAGCAAATCCCATGATAGCAGCACCATAAGATCCAAAATCCTGAATAGAAACTTTAATCGTTCCGTCACCAGATTTATAGGTGCCTTTTGCGACAGAATATTTCATGCTGCCCATACCTGAGGACTCACCAGAGCTTTTTTCCAGGGTATACCCACCAGCGGATTGTGGAAGTTGTTCTTTAAGTTTTCTAAAATTAACAGGAGGTTTTGCCTCCCCGTTTTCCAGTTGTTCAGCAGCATTTTTTACATCATTGACGATTTCATTCAATCCGCCAAGACCGGGTATTTTAATATCATCCGAGTTGCCAGAGTTACCAGAACTTGTACCCGAATCACTGCTACAACCTACCACAAATAATGAAAGGCAAAATAGCATCAAAAAAGAAAATATTTGATTTTTCATGGTGTAAAAATTTTATTGGAAAATAAATTTGGGTAAGTGGCATATCAAAGATAAAGAAAAAACGGTTGGAATAAAATGCTCCAACCGTTTTGATAACTAATATTATTATTAGGTATAATTTATATTACCATCTGATTAAGGAGGAGGCCCAGGTAAATCCGCTACCGAAAGCAGCTAAACAAACTAAATCTCCTTCTTTTACTTTCCCGGCCTCCCAGGCTTCACAAAGGGCAATAGGAATAGAAGCTGCGGTCGTATTTCCATATTTCTGGATATTGTTATAAACCTGATCATCTCTCAGTCTAAGACGTTTTTGAACAAACTGTGCAATCCGCAAATTGGCCTGATGAGGTACGAGGAGTGAAAGATCTTCCGGGGTATAACCGTTTGTCTTTAAGGCTTCCATGATTACCTCGGGGAACTTTGTTACCGCAAATTTAAATACAAATTGCCCATTCATATTGGGATAATAATCTTCATTGTCCCACATGGTTGGGGTAAGAAATGCCCCGCCAAAACTCTGATCATCCTCCGGGAAACCATATTTTTCAGTACCCAAATGTTTCCCCCCGTGACATCCCGGATTGATATAGGCCAAATGCTCAGCATGATCTCCATCCGCATGCAGGTGGGAGGACAAAATTCCCTGACCTTCCTTCTCAGTAGGCTGAACCACAACGGCCCCTGCACCATCTCCAAAAATAACGGTAACGTTTCTACCTCTCGTTGTAAAATCCAAACCAAATGAATGACATTCTGCGCCAACGAGCAACACGTTTTTATACATCCCTGATTTTACAAATTGATCCGCAATGGATAAACCATAAACAAAACCCGAACATTGATTCCTAATATCCAGCGCACCAATGCCTTGCATCCCCAATTCTCTTTGTAATAAAACACCTGAACCAGGAAAGTAATAATCCGGGCTGAGTGTAGCAAAAATGATAAAATCAACATCTGCAGGAGTAATTCCCGCTCGCTCGATGGCTATTTTTGCTGCATTTGCTCCAAGGGTGGAGGTGGTTTCAACGTGCTTTTTGGCATATCGTCTTTCCTTGATACCGGTTCTTTCCTGTATCCACTCATCGGAAGTATCCATCACCTTTGCCAGATCCTCATTAGTCACCACTCTTTCAGGGACATAATATCCAATTCCTCCTATTTTTGATTTTAGCATAAAAAATTTATTTTTGATTAGGATCACTTTATTAATATCTCAAATTTAAAACATGATTTTAAAAAAGGAAAATTTGAGACAGTTATTACTAAAATCCTTCCTTCAAATTCAAACTTTCATTACTTTTGATTAAACAAACCTTTCATTTCTTTTCCATTATCTTTGAATTCTGAAAATTCCCGGACCTTCCTTTTTTTGAATAACCTGTTAAATATTTTTTCGAATGAGAAAATTTGTGTTTTTTTTAATTATATTTTTTATTTCCTTTCAAATCCTTACTGCACAGCAATGGGTGGAAATGCTTTCCGATAAAAATGTTAATTTTTATGAAGTTCAAAAAAAATTCTATGATGAATGGGGCGAAAAGCCTTACGTTCGAGGACAAGGTTGGAAGCAGTTTAAACGATGGGAATATTTTATAGAACCTCGTGTGTTTCCCAGTGGAAAAATGAAAGCCTCGAAAGCGGCCTGGGAAGAATATTTTAAAATAAAAGAAGCTCAAAAATTATATACCATGAACTCCTCAGCAAATTGGAGTTCACTTGGACCCAACCAATGGGAATCCACCTCTTATAATCCTGGCAATGGAAGAATTAATGTGGTCGTCCGGGACCCGGTAGACGAAAATACCCTCTACATCGGAACACCTGCAGGAGGCTGTTGGAAATCTCTCGATGATGGCAACACCTGGGTCAATCTGACAGATGATTTGCCGGTACTTGGTGTTTCGGGTATTGCTGTAAACCCGACTAACAACCAGGAGGTGTATATCGCCACGGGTGACGGAGATGGATGGGATACCTACAGCCTGGGGGTATTTAAATCAGAGGATGGAGGGGCAACCTGGACAGCTTTGGGGTTGAATTGGAATTTTGGATTAGCAAATACGACGAGGAAACTGGTTTTTCATCCAACAAACACAGATATTTTATTTTTAGTTACAAATGTCGGTTTATATAAAACAACCAACGGAGGAGCCAATTGGGTTTTAAAACAAAATGGCTCTATGAGGGATATAGAATTCCATCCAAATAATCCGGATATCGTTTATTTATGCAGCGATCGTTTTTACAGATCTACAGATGGAGGAGAAAATTTTACTTTTATTAATTCAGGTGGTATCCCGGTTCCTTCCCAGGTCAATCGGATGGCCATTGGTGTCTCTCCAAATCAACCGGATTGGGTTTATATCCTAATGGGAGATGATAATGACTCCAGCTTCAAAGGATTATATCGCTCTACAGATTCAGGATTGAATTTTAATTTACAAACGGATACGCCAAATATGTTTAGTTATTCACAGGATGGAAGTGGAGAAGGCGGACAAAGTTGGTACGATATGGCATTGGCGGTACACCCTGAAAATGCACAGGAAGTTGTAATTGGTGGAATCAATGTATGGAAATCCACAAATGGAGGAAGTAATTTTAATATATTAACACATTGGGTCTATCCGGCAAATATTGGGTACGTTCATGCGGATATTCATGCGCTGGAATATTTAAACAAGGAAGGAACTACCCGATTATTCTGCGGGAGCGATGGAGGTTTGTTTGTTAGTGAGCAAGCAGACACTTCCTGGATAGATAAATCCCCGGGTCTGGAAATTACACAATTCTATAGAATAGATATGTCCCAGCAAGATCCCGGAAAGATTATCGGTGGAACTCAGGATAACGGAACAAATCTTTTGGAGGATGGGATTTGGACTCACATACAGGGTGGAGATGGTATGGGTTGTTTGATAGATTATACAAACGATGATATTTTATATGCAAGTTTTCAATATGGGACAATTCGCAAATCCATCAATGGCGGGCAAGATTTAGTTCATATCAATAATGGACTTTCAGGAGATGGTGCCTGGGTGACTCCTTATGTCATGCACCCTACAAATTCTAATACATTATATGTTGGATATGAAGATGTATTCAGAACAGATGATGGAGGGGATAATTTTTATCCTATCTCAGATTTTGGTTCGGGGGCTTCACTTCGGGTTTTAGCAGTGGCTCCCTCTAACCCGGATTATATCTATGTAGCTAATAATGATGTCATGCGGAGGACAAAGGATGGAGGAAATACCTGGACGACCTTAAATAATGGTCTGCCAAGTGAAAGCATTACTTATTTTGCAATTCATCCAGACAATCCTGAAAAGATATGGGCAACATTTTCGGGTTTTACAAGTAATCTTGTTTTTACCAGTAGCAATGCAGGTGATTCCTGGAATAATTATTCTCAGGGGCTGCCGTCACTTCCGGCCAACTGTATTGTTTACCAAAATGGTTCTCCAAATGGATTGTACATCGGAACGGATGTCGGAATTTACTACCGGGATAGTACTCTGGCCAACTGGCAGCCTTACAATACCAATCTTCCAAATGTGATTGTTAATGATCTAAAAATTGATTATGGCATTCAAAAAATTCGGGCAGCAACCTATGGTCGGGGACTATGGGAGTCTGACCTGTATCAACCAAGTACAGTTCCGCCGCTGGCTTTGTTTGATGATAAAAATTTGATTTTATGTGAAGGGGATTCTGCTCAGTTTTTTGACCAGTCCCTCAATGCTGCTCCGGTATGGGAATGGCATTTTGAAAATGGCTCACCGGCTACATCGGGTAGCAGAAATCCTAAAGTCGTTTTTTCTGATGATGGGGATCATCTGGTTACTTTAATTGTGCAAAATCAAAATGGTTATGATACAATTTCCCAAACTGTAAATATCCAATATGGACAAAATGAATTTATATTAGAATTAGATATGGATGATAATGGCCATGAAACCTCCTGGGAAGTATTAGATGCGAATGGAGATGTAGCAGCCAGAGGAGGCCCTTATCCAGATGTTAGTATTGGAATAAACGTTATAGAAAAAATTTGCTTGTTAGACGGATGTTATAAATTGAGAGTTCTGGATTCTGGAGGGGATGGAATGTGCTGTGATAATGGAAATGGCAGTTATACCTTTACCGATCAGTTTGGGGTGGAATTAGCCACAGGAGGAGACTTCAACTATCAATCTGAAACAAATTTCTGTGGCTCGATTACAACAGTATTAGCTGCTTTTAATGTTGATAAAGCTTCCTGTAATGCTGCGGATGGGGTAGTCACAATCAATGCAGTAGGAGGGGATATGACTTATTTTTATTCCCTGGATGCAGGTAATAATTTTCAGACGGAAAATATCTTTGAAGGCATTCCATCGGGGACTTATTTTGCTCAGGTGGTGGATGGTGGTGGATATATTTATCACGATACTATTTTTGTAGAAGAACTCGAACCACCACTGGCTTTTCTCCAGCAAGGGGATACAACTATTTATTTAACCAATGGCGGGGTACTTGCATTTGAAGGGTTTTCCCTGAATGCGGATAGCGTTGTTTGGCATTTTGGAGATGGAAATATTTCTAATGAGTATTTCACCATCCATGGATATACTTCTCCCGGGGTTTATGAGGTGGATTTTATTGCATTGGGCGGGAATTGCTCAGATTCACTTTCCTTTTTTGTCACGGTAGAATTAGAAATAGGAATAAATAATTTATATGAAAATAATTTTATAAAAATTCATCCCAATCCATTTAGAGGAAAAAGCCATCTGTCTTTTGTGTTACCGGAACGTCAGGATGTCTCTTTGGAAATCCACGATGCCAAAGGTCGAAATTTGATGCAAAGGGAATTAAAGAATATTAAAAATTATTCTGAACTGATCGACTTTAAAACATATTATAATGGGATATATTTTATAAAATTAAAAACTAAAGAAAAAACATATTCTAAAAAAATAATAAAAACTGAATAGCTTACATGCAGTTACACGTCCTTTCTCATCCCGTTTTTTTCCCTGAGGAGATTTCCTTAGTGCTTCGTTTTTTTGAGGCAGGTTTAGATTATTTTCATATAAGAAAACCTCATTGGACAAGCAAGGATATGTCTGCGTTTATTCATGCTATTCCGGTTGCTTATCGCAATAGACTGGTTTTGCATAGTCATCACTACAATGTTCCAAAATACGATTTGGGTTATATCCACTTTAATCCTTTTGGTCCGGCAACCTATGATAAAATGCGTTGGAGGTGCCAAAAGAGTATACAATTAAATAATTTATATGAATTAGGAGCATTAGATCAAAGAATTGACCTCGTTTTATTTGGGCCTGTATTCAATAGTACCCGGCAGGAGGAGACACGCAGTACGCGTTACTTTGGTGAAGATATTAAAAACTTTATTTCAGAAAATCATCTGGAATTTGACCTCATTGCCTTGGGTGGCGTCAAAGCCTCAAATATTGCTTTTTGTCATGAATTGGGTTTTTCGGGTGTTGCGGTTATGACTGAAATTTGGGAAACTTATCTGCAAAGCGGAGTTCTGCAGGCTGAAAATACTTTCCGTCAAATCCAAAATGAATGTAATAGAATTAGATATGATTTTGATGTGCAGGAAGGATAATTTGTTCCTTGGCTTTTATTCCATAATTTTGCGTTAATGGCGGAACAAAAACACACACCTGAGAATCTATCTAACCAAAAGTATGAAGACTCCACTTATGGGGCCAAAGAGGAATATGGCGCCAGTCGATTTAGAAAAATATTAATGTGGTTGGGACTGCCTTCAGTCCTTGTTGGCCTTTTTATGATTGTCTACCTGTGGTTTTTTCCGGATTTCACGCCTGAGTATGTCCATCAATTTTTTGATGTAGTAGAAGAACTGCAGGAATCCGAACAAGAGAAAAAAAAGAAAGAGGAAACTGTACAAATCAATGATTTTTTACCTACATCTACCACAGGGGAAATCATTCGACACCGGAACTTCACCTTATCTTATTCCGAAAAACATGAACAGGCAGAATGGGTCACCTATACACTCACGGTTGAAGAATTAAATAATTATGCGCCAAACCGAACGAATGATTTCAGGGCCGATCCTTCTGTTAGAAATGGATCGGCTACCCTGAAAGATTATCGGGGAAGTGGTTATGACCGGGGACACCTTTGCCCGGCAGCAGACAAATCGCATTCCGTAGAAGCTGTAAGTGAAACTTTCCTGATGAGCAATATGAGTCCGCAGGAGCCTGGATTTAATCGGGGAATATGGAGAGAGTTGGAGGCCCAGGTGAGGGATTGGTCGAGAGTTTGTAAAAAAATGATAATCGTCACCGGCCCGGTTCTAACTAAAAGAGCAAAAAAACGTATAGGAGAAAAGAAAAGATTAGCTGTTCCAAGAGCATTTTATAAAGTTTTGCTCGACTATGAAGAACCAGAAAAAAAAGCAGTTGGTTTTATCGTCCCCAATGAAAAAAGTGATAAGCCTATTTCTGAATATATGGTTTCGGTAGATGATGTAGAAGAATTGACCGGATTGGACTTTTTTCCGAATTTGCCGGAAGAGGAAGAAAAATTTTTAGAACACAAATATAATCCTTTTAGATGGATTTATGACGAAGAGCGTTTTCAGAAAAGGGTCCAACAATGGAATGCCCAGGCCCCGGATTTGTAAAAACGGATGGTTTAAAAATAAATATTTCCATTGCCAAACAAAAATATATATTTTATATTATAAGTAACTGGACATAATAATGTTAAATTTAATTTGAAATGAGTTTTTG
>JAHDCK010000238.1 GCA_020629915.1 Saprospiraceae bacterium | reverse complement strand
TCTTTTGAGATGCTCGCTCAGGCTTTGCCCCTAAAAATTATCCAAAAACATCAGGGGCAGTTACTACAAATCGAAGCCCTGCTTTTTGGTCAGGCGGGGATGTTGGAAGAAGAAAAAAAAGATGCTTATTATAAAAAACTTAAATATGAATATGACTTTTTAAAATTAAAATATAATTTAAATCCCTTGCCTCCAACCATTTGGAAGTTTCTGCGCTTGCGCCCCGCTAATTTTCCAACTATCCGAATAGCTCAACTGGCTTTTATTTTGAATCAAATGCCACATCTGTTTCGCACCTTTCTGGAAGCTCCGGATTTGAAAATAGCCAAATCCTATCTTGATGCGACAGCTTCTGCTTACTGGAATGACCATTATCAGTTCGACAAACTCACGAAGCAAAATAAAACCAAATCAATCGGGAAGCAGGTTATGGATTCTGTTTTTATTAATACGATAATTCCCTTTTTGTTTTTTTATGGTAAAAAACGAGGCGCGGAAGTCTTGAAGGAAAAAGCTGAAAAATGGCTGGAAGAGTTGCCGGCAGAAAAAAACAGGATAACTAAAGTATGGGCAACTCTGGATATTCCCCTGACATCAGCTTATCGTACGCAGGCTCTTTTGCAATTAAAAAATAACTATTGCGATAAAAAGCGATGCCTGGAATGCGCTGTTGGAAACAAGCTGTTAAGGAAGCCCAATTCCAAAAATAAAAAAAGAGAACCCTTTAAAGAGTTCTCCACGTAGATACCTTTTTATTAAGAGAAGGCATTGTAAAGATGTATTTATTTTCAATTTTTTTCAAATGGAAATGGTGAAATGCACCTCTCGGCGGATGAATGGTATAGTTTAGTGATCAGACAGTAGGTCTCGCAGGGTGAATGGAGTTGGGCAAATGTTAAATATGCATAATACGGTCGTAAAATTCCTGTCTTTTAGCTCTTGAAATGGGTAATTGCTTGCCATTGACCATGGTTACAGTTGGATTTTGGACTTTAGAATATCCTTTTATTTGGTTCATATTAATAAGAAAACTGCGGTGAACTCTAAAAAAATTGAAATCATCGAGCAGGGATTCATAATCTCTGAGAGTCTTAGCCGCCAGGATATAGGAGTCATCTTTCAGCAGGATTTTAGAATAATTCCCATCCGCTTCACAATAAACAATTTCATCCAATTCTACAATCTCAAAACCGGTGGGAGTCTGAAAAGCTATTTTTTTAAAAACATTATTAAAATTTTCACGAAGCAATTGCAGTTTTTGCTTTTCCATCTCGGCATCCCGCTTATTGATGACTTTTTTAACGGCATCTCTAAGCTCTTCCAGATTTATTGGTTTTAAAAGGTAATCCACTGCTGAAAAACGAAAAGCTTGAACAGCATATTGATTGTAGGCAGTCGTGAAGATTACTTCAAATGGTATGTTCTTGAAATAAGAAAACAACCGAAAGCCGTTTTCCTGAGGCATTTCAATATCTAAAAAAACGAGATCCGGATTTTTTTCCTGAATGAGTTTTACCCCTGCTTGTACAGAATCGCCTTCCCCTACAACTTCGATCCCTTCACAATAATTATTTAACATATTAAGCAGAGTTGTCCTGCTTTTGTGCTCATCGTCCAGGATAATTGCCTTTAACATTTGAAAAGTGGTTTGCGGTTATTGTAAAGTGTTTGTTTGAAAATTAGAGGGATGGATTATTATATGTAATAACACAACCATCTGAACCAAAAAAGTAACTATTACAAAAATACAATATTTACAAGGAGGAACAAGTTACATAATTTTATCATGTGAATAAGAAAAGTCACTGGGTTTTTATTCTATAAATAAAGTTAGAGTCCAATTTTGGTATAATTTTGTATTCTATAAAACAAATGTGGTGGTTCTTTTGTACTTTTATATAAACTTTCAAAAAATTGCTCTAAATGATTTCATTTGGTCAAAAAAGATGATTGCCCTGAAACCGTCAGGTGGGACACCTGACGGGAAAAGAGGTTTCGTGTCAGGTGTCCCACCTGACACCAGCAACAAGCTGGGTTTTTTGTCTGAAAAAAAATTGAACATATCTCAAACTACAACCAAATGAAATCATTTAGAGCCCAAAAAATTAAGTGAAGGCAATTCTTTCCATATTACTCTTTTGCTGCATTAGCATCAGCCTTTCAGCTCAGTTTGCTCCAAAGTTGGAGCCTGGAATCATCGTCCAAGATACCAGTTCGCTTCCTACTGTTTTTCAGATGGGTGAATTTATCCCTCAGTCTGAGCAGTTGGGTGTCAGGTATAATACACTTTTGCTGGAAGCCTGTGGGAACGACATGAATCGGGCCTATATGTTATGGATGCACATGATGCGAAGCATGGAAGAATATTCCGATGCTGTTTCCTACGATCTGAAAGGGATTAAATGTTGGATTAAAGTATTTTGGGATAAAAACGGGACAGTAGATTATATTAGTTTTTTCTTAAAACCCAATTCCCGAAATATCGATCCTAAAGATTTACAGGATTTCTTCTCTAGTTTCGTCGGTCAGTACCAGTTGCCTTACCAGTGCGAAGCGGATTTTTCTCACTACGGTTCTGTTTCCTTTCCTACTTTCCCGGTTCTCTTTGAAGAAGAAGACAAAAATCGCTAGTCTATCCCGGAAATCTATTATTCTAAAAGATTTCCATTAAACTTTTCTATCTCAACCAAGTCTTATTCAATACTACAATATTACAATACTGTTATAGATATTTTTGCTATTGAACCATTGAACCATTGAACCATTGAACCATTGAACCATTGAACCATTGAACCATTGAATAATATGGAGCATTCAAAAAAAGTACAACATTTATTTTGGCGGGCAGGATTTGGTTTGAAACCAAATGAGTTTAAAGTCAAGTCCCGTTTTAAAATTCCGCAATTGGTTGATTCACTGATCCGTCAGGCGAAATCGGATTCTAAAATTTCAGAAAAAAATATACGATTATTTAGTGAAGCAGATCGGAGGGAGATGTCGAAGATGGAACGGAAGGAACTTCGACGCAAAGGAAAAAAATTAACCCTTCAGGTCAATGCAGAATGGGTAAGCAAAATGGCCCGGTCAGGAAATAGTGCTTTCCTTGAAAAAATGACTTTGTTTTGGCATGGGCATTTTGCCAGTGAAACGAAGCTGCCGCATTTTGCTACGCAACAATTAAATATATTTAGAAAATATGGACTTGGTAATTTCCGGGATTTGGTACTAGCAGTTTCCAGAGATGCCTCCATGATTTTTTATTTAAATAATAAGCAAAATAAAAAGCAAAGCCCGAATGAAAATTACGCCAGAGAACTGATGGAATTGTTTACCATCGGGCGGGGTAACTATTCTGAACAAGACATCAAGGAGGCGGCCAGGGCGTTCACAGGTTGGACGGCAAATTTTCGGGGGCAGTTTGAATTTAGAGAAAAATGGCATGACTACGGTTCCAAAACCTTCATGGGAAAAACCGGAAATTTTAATGGGGAAGACATTGTAGATATACTTTTAGAGAGAAAGGAGACAGCTCGATTCATTGCTGCAAAAGTTTACCGCTATTTTGTGAATGAAAACATAAATTCAAATCATATCAATGAATTAGCTGATGTATTTTATAATTCTAATTATAATATAGAAAAATTAATGCGGGCAGTTTTTGAAAGTAATTGGTTTTATGACTCTGAAAATGTCGGTTCAAAAATCAAATCACCAGTAGAACTCATCGTTGGTGTCATGCGTACTTTTTCTGTAAAATTTAATGATCCTCTGGCCGTTGTTTTTTTGCAAAAAGCACTGGGGCAGGTTTTATTTCGACCACCAAATGTAGCAGGCTGGCCCGGAGGAAAAACCTGGCTCGACAATGCTACCCTGATGATTCGCCTCAATCTGGTCAACTATTTATTCCAGGCGACGGATATGGATTTGAAAGTCAAGGAGGAATTTGAAGCTCAAATGCGCAATAATCGAGTGGCAAAAATCAAGGCACAGGTCAACCCGCAAATGCTGGTCGATTTATTCAAAAATAAAAAGCAAGGAGAACAAATAGAATCCATGTCTGAATATTTATTGCAAACCCAGTATCCAATAAACACCAAACTAATAGAAAAATATATTATAGGAAAATCTCCTTCGGATAAGATAAAGCTAACGGCATTGCGCCTGATGAGTTTACCGGAATATCAATTGTGTTAAGCCTTTTAAAAATAAATAAAAAATGAATACATCCAGAAGAAATTTTTTGAAAATGTCCGCACTGGCCTCCGGTTCAGCTTTAGTTCCTGCATTTTTAAAAGGATTACCCGGAGATATTTTTAATCCTTACGATGGAAAGGTGTTGGTCATTGTTCAGCTTTCAGGAGGTAATGACGGATTGAATACCATCGTTCCATATAGAAATGATTTATATCATAAATATCGCCCTTCAATTGGATATAAAAAAGAACAAATATTAAAATTAAATGATGAGTTAGGATTGAATCCGGCTATGGCTGCCCTGAAATCCATTTATGATCAGGGGCAACTTTCTATCCTCAATGGCGTCGGTTATCCCAATCCCAACCGGTCTCATTTCCGTTCTATGGATATTTGGCAGACCGGAAGCAGTGCCACGGAAAATTTATCAACAGGTTGGATTGGGCGTTATCTGGACAATCATTGTCAGGGATGTGTACCACATTATGCCCTTGAAGTGGATGATACGGTGAGCCTCGCCCTCAAGGGGAGAGAGGTGTCTGGTTTTGCAATGGGCAATCCCAAAAGCCTTAGAAAAACAACAAGCGGACAATTTCTTAAAGAAGTAGCACAATCTAAACATCATAAAGATGAACATACGTCTTATTTATATAAAATGCTAACTAATACGCAGGAATCTGCTAAATATTTATACGATAAAACTAAAATTTATAAATCCGGCATCGCTTACCCTAATGGGCGGTTTGGGAAAGATTTGAAGCAGGTAGCGGAGTTAATTATAGCTCAAACAAATGCTAAAATTTATTATGTAAACCTGAGTGGCTTTGATACACATGCCAACCAAAAGGGACAACAAGAGCGATTGCTCAAGCAATATGCCGAAGGCATGAAAGCCTTTATGAAAGACATGAAACAAAACAGAAGAGCGAACGATGTGCTGGTGATGACTTTCTCTGAGTTTGGTCGCCGGGTAAAGCAAAATGCCAGCCGGGGGACGGATCACGGCACCGCCAATTCTGTTTTTCTTATGGGTGGAAATTTGAAGCAGCAAGGGATTTATAATGACATTCCCAGCCTGATGGATTTGGATAATGGTGATTTGAAATACACTTTGGATTTTAGAAATATATATGCGACTATTTTACGGAAATGGATGGATACATCTCCTTCTTCTGTTTTGGGTCAGTCCTTTGAATCATTGAATATTATATAATTAAATATTCTTTTTAGCTACTAGTACAAAATAGTTAAAAAAGAAACCTTTATCCATCAGTGTGGTTTTTTCTATGCTACAATTTCGTGTGGTTAACATGGACTGGTATTCTTTTAAATCGTATTGGTGAGGGTGTAATATGTCTCCGGGAATAGTTTTAAAGATATATTTAAAAAAAGAATAATTGTGCGCATCAATAGAAACAACGAGTGTGCCGCCCGGAGCAGTAGCCTGAAGCAGATTGTCAAAACACAAATCCAAATCCGCAACGTGATTGATGGCATTCAGGCAAAAAACGATGTCATAAGGTTGGGCAGGAGCAAATTGTTCCAAAGGCGAATTATAAAAAGAAACATTTGAATAATTTTCCTTTGAAAAATGCGATAACTTTTCAGCATATTGATCCAGTAGCGGATCAACGGCATCCACCGGGTTGTTGGGCAGTGCCATAAAAACACCGGCCGGCCCGCATCCGGCATCCAGAATGTGCTGCCCGGCTTTAGGAGCAACATCAATTTTGTCCAGCAGTTTTTGCCAGTATTCCCGCTTCCAGTTTTGATATTCAGCCACTGGTTTTTTTTGCAGGTACCGTTCCCACCATCTAATTTCCGCAGCCTGAGCTATTTTCCATCTCCAGTTCATTTTCAAATCAATAGGTTAATTATGCCAAAGATACTATCTCATTTTATAAATTTGCGTTTGAAGAAAAATTAAACATTTTTATAAATATAAAATAAATGCTGGTTATAGGAAATAAAGTTCGGTTAGTGAATACAGGAGACGAAGGCGTTTTAGCCGCTTTCCTGGAGGATGGAATGGTCAATGTGCAATTGGAAGACGGAACGACCATTCCTGTTTTTCTGGATGATGTGATCCCGTTAAACAACGACGGAAGTAGAAATACATTCATAAAAACCAAATCAGAAGAGAAAAAATATTATAAATCTATTGATAATGTTTCTGAATCCTCAGATAAAAAATCTACGGAATCGGGTTTGTATTTGGCTTTTGAGCCACAGCCAAGACCCGATGGACAAACCGCCTTTTTTGATATGTGGATTGTCAATAATTCTCCTTATGTAGTTGTGTTTACTTTAGAATTTGGCATGAGGAATCTACCTTCCAAAAAATCCAACGACCATATTTCTCCTTATGCAACGTACAGCCTGGGCCCTTTGGCTTTTCATCATTTGAATGACGGTCCCTGGTTCAAGCTGGATTATACCTCGATGACCACTGCCGGGGAAGGCGACCGCAAGCAAAGCGAAGTTAAGATAAAAGCCAAGCAGTTTTTTAAGCGGATGGGCAAGGTGCCGTTGATAGCGAAAGATTGCCATGTGTATTACTTTGGTTCACTGGAAGGGGAGAAGGAAAGCAGGGAAGAAAGTTTAAAATCGTATACAAGGAAAAATATTAAGGAAAAGCCAGTTGAAAAATTGTATTATAAAATAAATAATCTGAAGGAGTTTTCTGCCTTTCAAAATGAAATTGATTTACACATATATATGTTGAGAGAGGATTTTGATTTATTGCCAAAAAAAGATATTCTTAGGATTCAGTTAGAACATTTTGAAGCATTTTTGGCAAAGGCGATAGAGTTGGGCGTCCGAAAAGTTTTTTTGATTCACGGAGTTGGAAAAGGAAAACTAAAGGGTGAAATTCATACTCGCCTGATAAAAAATCATTACGTCAAATCTTTTAAAAATGAATATCATGTGAAGTATGGTTATGGAGCGACGGAGGTGGATTTGTAGAGTGTTTTAAAACAAAGAAAAAAAAAGAATATTTATTGCTTAAGTAATTAATCAAAAAATCGCTCAAATTATTATGCGGTTTAAATTCCTTAGTACATTGTGTAAAAAGTGATTTTGTAATTGTATCGCAGGCTTATTGGTTTTAAAAAAATAACCGACGAAAATATTATGATGTTTATGTTGTCATCTTAGCCCGGTGTTTCTTGTCAGGCGAGACACCTGACAAGGCGTATTCCGCCCCGTCAGGTGTCTCGCCTGACGAAAACTCGAGCGACAATGCCAGACCATAAGCACATTCTTTTCTCGGCGGTTAATTATTTAAGTTCAATTAGCCTGCCTCGTACGACGGAGTTGCAGACTAAAGTCTGCGATACAAATT
>JAHDCK010000237.1 GCA_020629915.1 Saprospiraceae bacterium | reverse complement strand
AGACGCCTGACAAGGCATATTCGCCCTGTCAGGCGTCTCGCCTGACGGAAACCCGGACTAGAATGCTTAGCAAAAGCCACATTCTATTTGTCGGTTTCAAGTCCTGTGTTTTTCTATTTGGTAGAATACTAAACTTCACTCCAAGCAACGCGCGGAACAAACTAAAATTTATTCTACAATTTAATATAATTTTTATATTCCCCAATCCGAATCCCTGTAATTGACTCCCACCACCGAGAGGCTCGCTCCTTTATACCCAATTTTCGTTGCGTCGGGTCATAAGCAAACCTCCAGTTGATTTTACGGACGCGCTCCTGCATGACTTTCGGATGTTCTCCTTTAAATATACGAAGAGAATCTATTTGTGAATAATCAAAAGGCAAATCAACCGGCTCATTTTTCTTTGCATAATCATCATCATGCCAGAGCTTGACGAACTCATGCCGCTTGGCTTTTTGGTGATCCGGATGCTTGACCCAGCCATAGTGATGAACGTGCGCATCAATTTCCCTCACCCGAAGTTTCTTTCCATCCTTCCGAAATCCCTGGGCATCTTTGTAAGAACGTATCAAAGGATCTTTTCGTATAATCCGAATTTCATGCCGATACCACTTCCTGGAATCTGCAATATAATCATACGAGCCATAAAAATGTTTATACTTAAAAAGCAAACCTTCTGCTTTTTTGTCATATATGTTTTTCTGCATGGCATCTTGAATAGCCGGATAATCTTTTTCATGAATCACCTCATCACCTTGTATGTAAAAACACCAATCCGCATCTTCCGGAATGGCATCGTAGGCTTTATTCGTTTCTTCTGCCAGTACTTGGCCACCTTCCCGCAGAGAGAGATTCCATTCCGTTTCTATGATTTTTATTTTATTAGAATTTATATTTCTAATATAATTTAAAGTATCGTCATCTGATTTTCCAACGGCAACGACGAAGGAGTCACACAAAGGCAATACAGAAAGAATCGCTTCTTTTATTGGAAAATCATATATAATTGCATTCCTAATTATTGTAAAACCAACGACCTTCATCTACAAGTCTTTTAAGTGTTTGTTAGCTTGCCATAAAATCGGAATGGTAAAAAATATTCCAAATCCTACACATATTAAAAATAACAATGAAAGCGTCGGCCAGTCCGTGAGTTGCTCCTTAGAAACGATAAATGACAAACCAAACAAACTCCCAAAAAAGGCCAACCGATTCGCAAGGCTTATCATGGAATGGAAAGTCGCTCGTTGCCCGGCTGCTATCCTTGGCGTAATAATAGAATTAATCGGAGCTTTGATTAATGCCCTCGGAATACTTCGTATAAGAATAATAACCATCAGTGCAGGGTGCAACCAAACGCTCAGCAATCCAACGATGCCCAGCATTAAAAACAAAGAAAAGAATAATAATTTTTTTAATCCGAATTTTCGATAGGCATTCATGCTTTGCCCGGTTGCCCAGGCTCCGAGGAACATCGCCATGGCATACAACAATCCTGAAATGAGCGGAGCTTTCATTCCACCCAAATCGTAATCGCCTTCCAGCAATTTTAAATAGGGTTGATAAAATTCGTAGGGGACATGCGCCAAAACATAGATGACCACGAGGTAAGCAAAAATCCAACCCAGTGGTTTTGTTCCTATATATTTTATTGTAGTTTGAATTTGTTGGGTAACGGGTTGCGCCTGCTCGTCACCACTTCGTCCGGCCTTGGGTTCTTTAAAAAGCAGCGCAAAAACAACTGCCATTACCGCAGCGACCAGCGTAAAATAATAGGGCCAGGTCAGGTGATAACTCCCTAGCAAGCCGCCAATAAGTGCCGCCGCTCCGCTGCCGTACATACTCAGCTTATTGACAAATGCTTCCCGGTCGCCGTATTCGCTTTCCCGGTTTTCTGCTTTCAGGGATTCAAAATGAAAAACGGTATTCGTCCCGGACTGAAAAGCCATCCATCCGGCAAAGGACATTTGTCCCAGCACAAAAATCCAAAAATGCGTTCCCCACAGGTAAAATAAACTAGCCAACACCAGAAAAAGAGCCGAGCCAAGCAAGGTCACTTTCCGACCGATTACATCAGAAAAATATCCCGAAGGCACTTCCAGGATCACCACCGTGATGTAGTAAATCGCTTCCAGCAAAATCACTTCTTTCAGCGAAAGCGTTTCACTAAAATACAGGAAGAAAATCGGCATCCATGCGATGAAGTGAACCGCAGTATTGTACCAGGGATATAGTCGAAGATTGTTATTCAAGTCTCTTTTTGGTTTGCAATTTAGGGAAAAGGATTGGCATGTTGTTTTATGTATTCTATAAAACAAAAAAAATCCCGGCCTCTAATAGAAGCCGGGATTTTTATATTGTAATAAAATAATTGTATTAATCATTCCCTGCGAACATCGCCAGTAAGCGAAGGATCTCCAGGTACAACCAAATCAAAGTGAAGAGTAAGCCCATACCGAAATACCATTCCATGTGCTTGGGCGCACCCAGTTGCTCTCCTTTGTCGAAGTTGTCAAAATCCAACAACAGATTCAAAGAAGCAATTCCGATAATCACAAGTGAAATTCCGATAGCCATTGGACCTCCATCGTGCAGGAATGGAATAGAAATTCCAAAGAAATACAACACAATATTAACCAGATACAATAACATCACGGCACCCACTGCCATCGAAACACCCGCTCTAAATTTGGCAGTGACTTTAATGACTCCTGCTTTGTAAAGCGTAAGCATCATAAATAATATGGCAAAGGTAAGCGTAACCGCATGGAAGATGATGCCATCAAAAGCAGCGGCATACATCGCTGTTACGGTTCCTACAAATAATCCTTCCACTACAGCGTAAAGCGGGGCAAGGACATTCGATCTTTCCGGGCTGCGGGAAGCGAGAAAGTAAATTGCAACTCCTCCGAGCATTCCACCCCAGAAGAAAATCATATTTGGAAACAAAAATCCAACTGCAGCCGCCGCCAGCATGATTCCAAACAATACAAATGTTTTATTGACGGCTCCGTTGACGGTCATTTTTTCCCCTACGGACACCATTTCCCCATCCAATACAGTAGAAGAACCACGCATTTTGTCCTCGCTAAACATTGGATTACTGGACTTAGAAAATCTATCAAGTTTTCCCATTTGAGTTTTAATTTTAATGATTGAATAATTTAATTGAGTATTTGCTTATAGGACTGATGACCATTATAAAGGTCACGAACTATTTTTCAACAAGCTAATATATAACTTTTTCTAAAAAGATAAAAGAAGAGATTGGTTTTCTAAAGGAGGGTTTTATTTTCGGCATTTTGAATAATTTGCCGGGTTTTCCACCAGCATTTGACGCGATGCCAGCCCTCGCCTGTAAAAGATAACGTGAAAGCGGCCAAAATAGTTCCTTTCCAGAAGTATTGCAAGAGCATTTGCCCAGCCGTATTTTCTAGCAGGGAATAGGTGATGAGATAAATGCTCAAACAAGCGAGTGCGATAAACAGCATCAGGATTCCAACCCCGGTAAACCGATAAACAAAGGTGGGTCGATCCTGAATCCAGCTTTTTTGTAGCATGGTTTGGTAAAGGGAGTCGGAGGGATACATTTTTAGGAGTTCGCTAAAAACGTGTTGTGCTTTTTTCCATTGGCGCATTCGATAGTGGCAGGCGCCTTTTTTAAAAAGGAGTTTGGCAAAAATATCCTCGTTATAATAATATTTTACATTGTGCTGAATGGATTCCTCCAGAAGCTTGTCTACACATCGGAGAAATCGGTGAGAATCACCGATCTCAAAAAGGGCATAGGCATAATTGAGTTGCAGCTCAAAATATTCCTCGAATTCCAGGTTGCGGATTTCCCTTTGATAATTTTCAACAAAGCGAATGACAGAGCGGTGATCCGATCGTTCCAGTTCCCGGAATGCTTTGAATACCCTCGATGTCGGTTCGCTTTTTCTCATATTATTATAACAGGAATCAGGTAAAATTTGCTGCCTGTTTATTCCCTGATTTTATATAAAACGGGTTTGCTGGGGGAAACGTCAATTTCAAAACTCGCTATCTGTATATTTAACACATAAAATCCGTCCTGGATTAAATCCGGGGCATAAATTAACTCGGTTATGGTAGAATTTTTCCGAATTTGGTCGGGATATTGCCAAAATGCCCGATGCGATAACAACTTTCCGCCATCTTCTTCCCGGTCTACCGAAGGCAAATCAATGAGCAAATGTTCTATGCCACAATGAACGATATACTTCGTCGCTGCTTCATCCACAAAGGGAGGATTCGCGCCGGAATGTTGCATCGTTTTTTTCAAATCGTCATTGGGCATCGTTCGGATGACCAGCGCATCTGCTTCGCCGGGTTGCAAAACTTCCTTCAATTGTTCCTGCTCAATCACCCGATCTCCATTAGGACGTTTCTGAGGGTAAATTGTAACGAGTTTGGCGAGGAAGAAAAATTGCTTCAGGCATTGATTAATGGTAAAAATTTCTTTGGCAATATGACCGACGCATTCTGTATGGGTTCCATTGCCGTGTGGATTGAGGCGGACGTTGAGGAAATTCAGCAATCCACCCTGGCGGGTAGAGCCAATAAAATCTCCGGCGATAACCGGGGCGGTTTCCATGGGAGGAGCGTAGAAGCAATTGACATTTTCCATGCCTTCCCGGAGCGGGATGGAAATGTCTAAGGGTTGAGCGAGGTTGATTTTATATTTTTTATTCTTATAATTTATTGTTGCTTCCATGTTAATTTGAGATTGCTTTGTATAGAATAAATTCGTTATTATTGTATTTCTTTATATAAGTTTTGGGTAATTTTTGTTCTGTTGAGGTTAAAATATAATCTATACGATTCTTTTTGATGCCTTGTTTGAGTTTTTCTGGATCTGCTAACATCGCTTCTCTTTCCAAATGATTGTCATACCAACGTTGCAATTTATTTACTTCTGCGGGGATAAATTTATAAACAGAAAATCGGCTTCGCTCCGTTCGCCGGGTGATGCTGTTATCCTCTGCAAAACTAAAAATGAGGGCATCTCGTTCGGTGTTGTTTTTAATGTATTCGCAAATTTCAATTAAATTTTTATTTGATTTAAAATAGGTTGCAGTTAAGGAGAGATTGATGATGACAGGGTAGAGGAAAAGGGAAACAGAAAGGAGTACTACTATTCGTTTGAGATGGATTAAATATTCATTTTTACAAAATGTAAAAAGCCATACAGGAATAAGCAGAGAAAAGAAAAAGACACTTAAGGTGTTGATGCGGTATAAATAAAATTTTAGAAAGGCACCTGATTTATCCAGAAAGGCGACGGAGACGAGGAGCAATGTTCCAGCCAAAGAAACGATAATAAACTGGTTTAAAAATTTTAATTTCTTATTTTTAGAAAAAGAATATAATCCAATAGAAATCAATAGTGCTACTCCGGCCATCAGGATGCCCCGAAAGTGTTGAACAAAAAAGTAATTAAAACTTTTAAACAAAGCCGTGTGATGCGGGGAACGGAAATAGGTATAAATCCAGTCCGGAGATATTGTAGTATTTGATATTTGATAATTGAGGGAAGTTTGTTTTAGGTAAAACAAAAAAGGGATTAGGCAAATCCCGTAAATCAAAATGCCACTAAAAATTTTGCTGAAAGAAAGCTGATGACTCTTTTTAAATAAAATTATTGTTAATAAAAAATAAGCAAATGAGTAACCGCCAACCAGGATGTGCAGGTAAGTAGCAAGGATTAGAAAAACTAATGTATGATATAATTTTTTATTTAAAAAAAAGTAAAATGCACCTAGCACAGCCAGGTAAGCAAAGGTCTTGGACTCTACCGAAATCAAAAACCAGGAACGGGCAAAAAAACTTTGGTTGAAAACAACGATGAATAAGGCGAGGTGAAATAATATTTGGGTTTTACTAATATTAATTGCCTTGTAAATTTTAGAAAGAACTAAACTAAACAATAGGATTAAAATAAATCTGAATCCAAAAACGACGGCTTCAAAGGAAAAGTATTGCAGGAAATATCCGGTGATATATTGATACAGCAAGCGGGTACCTGGTACTTCATGTAGATTTTGCGAATTGGAAATCCAATCGGGATTGATAAAATATTTGGCAAGTTGCAAATAATTCTCCTCGTTACTATTGGGGGCAAAGGAGAGATAGAGTAGGGCAAGCGGCGTGAAGATAAAAAGCCAGTTAGGGAGTTTGTTGGAAAAAAATTCTGCTGTTTTAAATATATTTAAAACAGTGTTTTTAGTTGGGTTCCAGATTTTTTCCTTCATGCTGTTCGCGCCTTATCCGGCTTTATAAAAAGGCAATTTCACAACCTGACCTTTGTATTTTTTGTCCCGAATATTTACATATATGTCTGTTTCAGATTTAGAAAAAGCCTTGGGGACATAGCCAATCCCGATAGCTTTATCGAGCGAAGGCGATTGGGTCCCGGAAGTCACCCGGCCAATCGTATTGCCTTCTGCATCCTCCAGGGTATATCCCTGACGAGGCACGCGCCGACCTTCCATGATAAATCCAACCAGCTTATTTGCCGTTCCGTTTTCCTTCTGAGCGATAAAAATTTCCGAGGAATTAAACGGGCCTTTTTTGAGTTTGGTGATCCAACTCAGTCCGGCTTCGATGGGAGAAGTCGTGTCGTCTATTTCGTGACCGTAGAGGCAGTACCCCATTTCCATGCGGAGGGTATCCCTTGCGCCCAGCCCGATAGGCTGAATCCCCAAGTCCTTTCCCGCTTCAAAAATCGCCTCCCAAAGTGCAGGCGCATCTTCATTTTTTATATATAATTCAAAGCCGCCTGAGCCAGTATAGCCCGTAGCAGAAATCAGCACATTGTCCAGTCCGGCGAAGCGGCCTTTTTTGAAAGTGTAGTATTTTATATCTGATAAATTTATTTCTGTTAGCGATTGTAGAGCTTCGATGGCCTTGGGTCCCTGGATGGCGAGCAAGGCAGATTGCTCTGAAATATTTATCATTTTCGTATCAAAGCGATTGTGTTTTGATATCCAATCCCAGTCCTTTTCTATATTGGAAGCATTCACGACGAGCATGTAAGCACGTTCTCCTTCCGAACATTGATCTTCATCCAGTCGATAAACGAGCAGGTCGTCCACGATGCCCCCTTTGTCATTGGGCAGGCAGGAATATTGGGCATCGCCGATTGCTAATTTTGAAGCATCATTGGAGGTGACGAGTTGGATTAAATCTAATGCTTCTTTTCCTCTTATAATAAATTCTCCCATGTGTGATACATCAAATACGCCTACGCCCTCGCGGACGCATCTATGTTCTTCTTTAATTCCTGCATAGGAAATCGGCATGTTGTATCCGGCAAATTCTGCCATTTTTGCACCCAGTTCGAGGTGCTTATTCAGGAGTGGTGTATTTTTCATTTAATAATTTTAACTTAAATAAATAGTTGCCGAGTGTGATTTTTTGTATCGCAGGCTTTAGCCTGCCTTGCACAGTGTGGATGCAGGCTAATTGGTTTTAAAAAAATAACCGACGAAAATAAATCGGGCGCGTTGCTGGTGTCAGGTGGGACACCTGACACGAAAACA
>JAHDCK010000236.1 GCA_020629915.1 Saprospiraceae bacterium | reverse complement strand
TATCCAGGGTGTGTACCGTGATAACATTTCTTGTCATTATATCTTTAATTTTCATTTTTGTTTTGTTTTATGCCTCTTGAGAAAGACTGTATTTTAAAATATCATGGGTTGTAATAATGCCCACAAGTTTTTCATCCTCCACAACCGGAATAGCGTGAAACAAATTGGAGAGGAACAAATCCGCTGCCAAATACAAGTCCGCTTCCGGGTCGATGGAGATAGGACTGGCCGTCATGATGTCATTTGCTACCAGATGATTATAATGTTTTAAAGTATATGTTTTTCCGGTAGTATCTGTAGAGGCTTCATAAGCCACCTTTAATATATCTTCTTTACTTATAATTCCAATTAACTTGCGATTGGCATCCACTACGGGGAGGTGATGAAATGTATTTTCATTAAAAATATTTAATATTTTCGGAAAAACTGCTTCCGGTCCTACAGTAATTACCGCCGGTGTCATCACGCGTTTTATTTTAGTATTTTTTAACATGATATAATTTTTTTTACTTTTCAATAAATTCTTTAAATATGAAAATCGCCAAAAGTTTCTTGCACCTTTTACTTCCAGAGAATTTATTGAAAGGATATTTTTGTTTTGTTTATAAAAAGCGGGCAGGCTAAAATGCCTGCCCTGTCCCTTCTCAGCTATCGTTTAGTTGATTTCAATTTTTCGGGAGTTGGAAGCAGGTTCCGAAACTTCCTTTTTGGGCAATGTAAGTGTCAATACCCCATTTTCACATTTTGCTTCGATGGCTTCGGCATTGACGTTGTCCGGCAGTTTGAAATAGCGATTAAACGATTGGTAGCTGAATTCTTTACGGGTGTAATTGTCTTTGGATTCTTCACTTTCCGATTTTTTTTCAGAGCTGATTTGAATACCATTATCCTTCAACTCTATTTTGATATCTTCCTTGGTAAAACCCGGGGTCGCTAATTCCAGTACATACTTATCGGATTCTTCCTTGATGTTTGTAGCTGGAGCAGCCCAATCGGCATTTGATCTGAACCAGGGAATGTTGTTAAAAAAATCGTCTGTAAAAAACGGAGACAAAAAGTTGTTGCGATTAATTCTGGCAATTTCCATAATTCAATTGAAGTTTTAGTTAAACAATTTGATTTCGTAGAAGTGGTTTGAATTTTATAAAATCAAGTCCCTTCTTATGATTACAAGTTGTGCATATTTTACTACAATAAAAATGATCGCCATTAGTAAAAAAACTGATCCTGATCAGGCTGTTTTGGTTACTGCCACAGGTGGCAAAATCAGGATGGGCCGATCACTTCTAAAAATCTCCTGCTTGGTCAAACTGACATGAAATAACTCCTGGAAGATATTGCGCTCTTTTCTCAAAAAGCAAACCCAATTGTAGTGCTGATTCGCAACGTAATTATTCATATTAGAAAATAAATCTCCCTCAATAGGTTCGTAATTCAGGGGAAAAGTCATATCGTCAATTGTAACCTCGGTTGGTTTAACTGTCTCTGGGAGGTCACTGGGGTAGAGGTGAAAAGCCTCCAGTTTTGCATTGAGTTTGATGGCCAGTTGTGGAAGTTCGTTGAGTGCTGCTAACTCCTTGGCAGAAACATCTTCCAAAGCTGCTCCGATCTTTTCTATACCCTGGAAAGTGGACTTGGCAGGAATCAAAAGCAGGGGGCGGGTCGCTTTTTCGGCTACCTCAACGGCAGTACTTCCCACGAAGAACTCCTTCAGCGCACCCGCTCCCTTGGTTCCCATAATGATTACATCAGCATTTAGGTTTTCTGCCATACTGGTGATGCTTTTTGCCGTATCGCGTTCTACGACTTTCGTGAGTACCCGCAATTTGCTACCAAACTGTTTTTCCAGTCTTTCCTTCTCCTCCCGGATTTGGCGTTCGGCATCGTTGCGGACGACGTTTCGGACAGAAGCCAATGATCCGGCTTTATTCCGGATCGTATAAGCATGTAAAACATATAAGTCACCATTAATATAATTGGCTAAATTGGCTGCGTACTCTAACGCATTGGTGGCAGCAGATGAAAAGTCGGTGGCCACTAAAATTTTCTTATGGAATAAAATATCTTTTTTCATGATGTTTAAGTATTTGATAAAATTCTCCCAATCCTGATGCTCAAAAATTCGCGGAGCATTTAGCCCGTTCACCCAAAGAGCAGGGATAGATTTTATATTATAATGTAAAATATCATCAATGGAATTGACTTCCTCTAATTGATAAGACAATCCCATTTCCTCAACCGAGGCAAGTGTGTCTTTTTTTAGGTTATCGTATCGATCGCTTCCGATGCCTAATAGTTTTATTTTTAACATGATTTAAATAGAATAAGAGCTTTCACGTGAATTTTTATTTCTTACACTACAAAGATGCAGGAGATAGGAAACCTAAAAAATGATCTGGATCATTCTTTTTTTTGATATTCATCAATAGTGTCTATCTTGGGATTAATAAAAAACCATTTTGTGCATTTTTTTAATAAGGACAACCCGGAAGAATCCCAAAATATCCTGCAAGCTGTTTTTGATACGGCGGTGGATGGCATTATTATTATCAATCGCCAGGGGTTAATTCAGATGATCAATAAGGCAGGTTCCCATTTGTTTGGATATTCGCAGGAAGAATTGTTTGGGCAAAATATTAAAATGCTGATGCCGGAGCCGCATCATTCTAAACACGATGGTTATCTTCATAATTATCAAACGACGAGAGAAGCCAAAATCATCGGTATCGGTCGGGAGGTAGAAGGGAAGACAAAGGATGGAAAAACTTTCCCCTTTTCGCTAAGTGTATCAGAGGTGAAAATCGGGGAACAAATCATTTACGCCGGGATTATTCACGACCTCACCGCACTCCGCAAAAGCGAAATCGAAGCTGAACAAAGCCAAAAACAACTGCAGGCCATTTTTGATACGGCAGTAGATGGTATGATTATCATCAACCGCCGGGGATTGATAGAAATGATCAATCCGGCCGCTTCCCGTTTGTTTGATTATTCACCTGAAGAATTGTATGGACAAAATATAAAAATGCTGATGCCGGAGCCACACCATTCTAAACACGATGGTTATCTCCACAATTACCAGACAACCAAAAAGGCCAAAATTATAGGAATAGGGCGGGAGGTAGATGGCAAAAGAAAAGACGGTACCCTTTTTCCGTTTAGTCTGGGCGTGAGCGAAGTGCGGGTAGGGGAGAAGGTACTTTACGCCGGGATCATTCACGACCTAAGTGAGCAAAAAGCACATCATGAACAAATCGAAAGGATGAATCAGGAGTTGGAAAATAAGGTAAAGGAGCGCACCCAAAATCTCAATGAAGCCGTCAACCGATTGCTTCAAGCCAAGAGCAAACTAGAGGCGGAGGCCATGGAAAGGGAACGGGCAGAAGCTCAATTGCGCAAGAAGGAATCCGAATTGCGGGAGGCGTTGGAAAAGGAAAAAGAACTGGGGGATTTGAAGTCGCGTTTTGTTTCTATTGCTTCTCATGAATTGCGGACACCGCTGACTTCCATAAAATCATCCGCCGGGCTGCTAGGTCGATATACAGAAGCTGAACAACAAGACAAAAGAGATAAACATATAGGAAAAATAAAAGCATCAGTCGATAACCTCACTGGCATTCTCAATGATTTTTTATCGCTTAGTAAGTTGGAAGAAGGCCGGGAGGAAAACCAGCCAAAACCATTTTTATGGAAAGTGTTTTGCGAGGATTTACTGGAAGATTTCAGCACATTAGTCAAACCCAATCAGGAAATTATTCATGAGGATCGGATCGAATCGGATTATATCGTTTTAGATAAAAAATTATTAAAAAATATATTAGTAAATGTTTTATCAAATGCAATAAAATATTCAGAAAAGGATATACATTGTTCTAGTATTATTGAAAATGATATTTTAAAAATAATAATTAAAGATAGTGGGATGGGTATTCCAAAAGAGGAACAAAAGCATTTGTTTACCCGTTTTTTCCGGGCGACGAATGCGACTAAAGCGGCTCATATCAAAGGGACAGGTTTGGGGTTGACGATTGTAAAACGCTATTTGGAATTGATGGAAGGGGAAATTTCTTTTAAAAGTGAAGCAAATGTAGGGACGACTTTCTTTATTGAAATTCCCTTGTGATTATATTGTAAATAACAGTGGGCTTTAGATAAATGCGGCGATGATTTTTTTAATCTTTATAATTAAATAAAAACATATTTGTCATTCCTTACTTCGTTCGGAATGACAACTCTATTTTTTTGTTTTTCAAAAGTTCAGTGGTTATTTTTTTTATCATTCCTAAGTTCAATAAACCTGCGAGACAAACACAAAATTATTTTTTACACAACGTACTAAAATATAGCAAAATAAAAATATATGAAAAAGATTTTAGTAATCGAGGACACGCCTGAAATTCGGGAAAACCTCGCTGAGATATTGGAGCTGGATGGGTACCAGGTATTTGAAGCAGAAAACGGGAAAGTTGGCGTGCAATTAGCCCAGCAGGAAATGCCGGACTTGATTATATGTGATGTGATGATGCCGGAACTGGATGGATTTGGCGTTTTAAAAATACTGGATAAAAAACCGGAAACCGCAACCATCCCTTTTATCTTTCTAACGGCAAAAGCAGACAAGGCAGACATCCGAAAAGGGATGAACCTCGGAGCAGATGACTACATCACCAAGCCCTTTGATGATGTGGAACTCATGGAGGCCATCGAGATGCGCCTGAAAAAAAGTGAACGACTAAAGATTACCTCTGAAAATAAAACGGGTGGTTTTTCTGCCTTTATTGACGAGGCTAAAGGACAAAAGGCCTTCCAGGAGTTATCGCTGGATCGGCAGAGTCGGCGGTTTAATAAAAAGGAAAATATCTATATGGAAGGCGATTTTCCATTGCGATTATACTACATTGTTTCCGGTAAGGTAAAAACCTTTAAGAGTAATGAGTATGGAAAAGAACTTTTAATAGAAATATATAAAGAAGGTGATTTTATGGGCATCAATCCGCTCATCGCCGGGACAAAATACGGAGCCACGGCTACTGCACTCGAACCCACAGAAGTGAGTTATATCCCCAAGGAAGATTTTTATGCCTTATTATATAGTAACCGGGATTTCTCAGCTCATTTTGTCAAATTGCTGGCGCAAAATGTACGGGAAAGAGAACAGCACCTGATCGATCTCGCCTATAATTCCGTCCGGAAAAAAGTAGCAGATGCCCTTCTAATGTTATATGATCGATATGAAAAAGAAGGTCAGTTGGAAGAGATTGCCATTCAGCGGGATGACCTGGCGGCGATGGTCGGGACGGCTAAGGAAACCGTGATCCGGACGATCTCAGATTTTAAAGAAGAAGGCATTTTGGGTTCTAAAGGAAATAAATTGATGATTTTAAATAAAAAGAAACTCGAAAATATGCCGAACTGATCTAAATCATTTCTTCAACTGATCTGACGCATTACTTTTCTTTTCAAATGTAGTGACCTTTGTTTTAAACAATTCAAAAATACTACGTTATGAAAAAGAAAATTTTATTTCCAACCGATTTTTCAGACACCGCAGAAACGGCTTTTCAATACGCTCGTTGTCTGGCCAAAGATCTGAATGCAGAAATTACTGTCTTAAATGTTTTCCGCCCCGGATTTAGTGTGGCCAATTCAAGCATATCAGCTCTTCAGGTGATCGATGCCAAGAAGACCACTGCGTCAAAACAACTCAAACGCTTTGTCCAGAATTATCCCAATCATCAGAGAGGGAAAGAACCCGTACAATGTCAGGCGAGTGAAAAACTCAAAGCAGTGATGGGTTTTCCGGCGGAAACGATTTGCCAGGTCGCCAATGAAGGAGAATTTGATTTGATCGTCATGGGCACCCAAGGAGAACATACGCGTTTAGATCGCCTGTTGGGATCTGTTGCTGCCAATGTCATTAAGTCCGCACCTTGTTCTGTGTTGGTCGTTCCACAACACAATGAGTACAAAACCCTCAAGGACATTGTTTACGCTACTGAAAATATTCAGGCAGAGCATGTTCCCTTCCAGATAGCCAAGGATATCGCAGGATTTTTTGAAGCAAATTTGCATTGTGTGCATGTCAATAAGGGAGGAGATTATGCCGTCATTAGTATGGAAAAAGGGACGATGTTTCGCCTGGATGGAACAAGGTTGGACATCACCTTTGACGAAGTGAAAGATACCTCCATTGAAACGGGACTCACGCATTATATAGAAAATGAAAACATAGATATGCTAGTGATGTATGGGCCACATAAGGGATTGTTTGATAAGTTTTTCCGGGGCAGCCACACATCTAAGATGGCGATGGAAAGTCGGATTCCTTTACTCGTATTCAGAGAAAAACTGGCTATTTTTTCATAGTTGTAAAATAGAATATCATGTTTAAAAATATTAGTATAAGTGTTTTAGTGTTTGTATGTATGTTATTAACTGCCTGCAATGATTTGGACTTGTCAAAAGAGATGCTCCCCGTTGACAGGCAGTTAATTTTAACTTTTTTGGAGGTAGAATCCGGGGATTTTGAAGGGAGCAAGGAGGCGGTTGCGAAGTTGGATAACATCTGGAAAGAATTAATGAACAAGCGCAATTACTACATTGAAAATGGTCCGGTTTATCTGGAAATGAAAGCTATAGGACTAAAAATAGAAGATGCCTTGAGCACTTTTGACGGGGATATGCCTCCGGCCAATATGGATGCTGTTTATGCCGAGTTGGATGTGTTTAGAAATGAGTTGATCAATATGCGGATTACCTATGAAATTCCTTATTATATTGATAATCTTCATGCTTTCCAGCGGGATATGGATCAGGTAGAATGTATGGTGCTTTCTGAAATGTATTGTCATGATATAGAGTGGAAATTGCTGGATAGAATGGTGATGGATATGCTGGGCAGTTGGGAGAAGGTGATGGAGGAGGATGTTCCGGTGGATTTGCTGGGATGGGATGAAAGTGCACGCCGGGAATATGCGAATCAATGTTATGACATTGATAAAAATATGTCTGAATTTATGGCGGGCTTTGATTGTGCGGATCAGGAGATGATGGCGGAGCCGCTTCGGGATATTCAATTTGGGTTTAATCAGCTCTATCGCTTTATTGCGGAGGAAGAACCTGCCGGGGTAATATTTGCGAAGGAGTAATTGATTATAAAATATACGAACGGTATATTTTTGTTTTGTGCCGTCTTGGAGCTTTGGCTTTGGGGCGGCTTTTTTTTGGGAAGGAATTTAGTTTTATAATAATATTTATGTTAAATAGTAGCCTGAACCATGATTTTCTTGATGGACTTGATTTTCTTGATTGTTGCGAATCTTCGATTCGTATATGTTTTTAATCATGAGAATCCTGATTCCCAGCGTATGTTTCGGGGAAGTTACAAACTTCCCCGATCTACTGTTTTTTATGCTTTAACTTTTTTAGGAAGACTTCGGACATCCAGTTGTTAATTCCAAAACTTAATTAAATCTTTATCTACTCCCAAAGCATTCAGGCTATCCAAGTTTATTGTATCTCGAATGGGGTACTGTGGGAGTAACTGGCTAATACCCGGGTTATCTTCTACATATA
>JAHDCK010000235.1 GCA_020629915.1 Saprospiraceae bacterium | reverse complement strand
GTTCTGGAAAAATTTGGCAACTTTATGGAGAGCCTCTCCACTCACCAGGGTTTGGAAGTTGAACAAGCGTTGCACCGAGAAACAGAAAAAGTACTTCAAGCAACAGTTGGCAACTATTTAAATCTATTTGAGCAATCTCTTGAAGCCATTTTTGTATATGAACGACTAGGTAATAATGTTTTAAAATTTAATCAGGCTTTTCTGGATGTTTTTCGATATGAATCTCAGGAACATGCGCGAGGCAATACTGTCATGGCTCCAAAATTTCAAAAGGATGGGCGGACAACAGAGGAACACCTTATTGAACATTATCAATATCTCGATGCTGAAAAAAAGCCATTGCGCTTTGAATTTCTTTTGGAAAGAAGTAATGGAGAAGTTTTTGATTGTCAGATAACTTTAATTTTAAACCTTTCTAATTCCAATGAAGTCATCGTCATGGTTGAGGACTTGTCCGAAAAGAAAAAGAAAGATAATATAATACAAAATCAATTACAAGAACTCAACAAAAAAAATGAAGAGCTGCAACGCTATATTAATTCCAATTTGCAGCTGGAAAATTTTGCTTACATCGCCTCTCATGACTTGCAGGCTCCGCTCAGAACAATTGTAAGTTTTTCAGATTTATTAAAAAGAAGATTGACTGGAAAAATAGGTAAGGATGAAGAATATTTAGATTTTATATCTAAAAGCGGTCAGAGAATGTCGCATTTGATAAAAGATCTCTTGTCTTATTCAAGGGTAAATACAGAACCTCTAAAATTAGACATTATAAATATTCCTAATTTATTAGAATTGATTCAGTTAGAATTATTTTCTTTGATTCACGAAAAAAAGGCCACCCTGATTCTCGATGATTTACCCAACCTCATAAAAGGCGACAAGGTAAAATTGCATCAATTGTTTCAAAACCTAATTTCAAATGCACTTAAATTTTCAAAAAAGGGCGTCCCTCCTATCTTGAAAATCTCCGGGCAAGAAGCCGCCTTTTCATGGCATTTTTCTTTAGAAGATAATGGCATTGGAATCCAAAATGAATATAAAGAAAAAATATTTTTATTATTTCGACGCCTTCACGCTCAACATGAATACGAAGGAACGGGAATCGGACTTGCGCTTTGTAAAAAAATTGTGGAACAACACAAAGGTGTTTTGACAATGGAATCCACAGAGGGAACAGGCAGTACTTTTTCGTTCTCTATCGCCAAAGATCTTTAAATGGAGTATTTTTATTTTTAAAAAACATATACAACTAAATTTTACCTTACTTCTACTCTCATTCCCTTTAGCGTATAAGAAATACCCCCCCAAATTCCAATCCCCCCCTCAATATTAGAAGCTACTCTGGTGTAGCTCGCAAATGGGCCCTGACTTTGAGCATTGTATTCCAAGGTATTCCAAAAATCATATTGAGCCTGATCTATATTTCCAAACTTGACCCGAATACTGTCGCCTTTTACAAAATAACCAAATGTAGCCGGGTCTAATTCCTGCGTGCGCAACTGCCCCCGCGGAACCGGGAACTCAAAGGACAGTCCATTGAAAAAAGCATCATCGATAATAGAATTGAAGCCGGGGTAAAAGGGTTGGTCTTCAACGCTGGTAAAGTATCTGTAGTAGTCTGTTTGCGCTGACGGATCAGAAATAAAACACCGCAACTCGGCAAGACTATCCGCTGAGGGAGCGGTGGTAAAATAACAGGAATCCATTGGCACCACAGGAGGAATCAGCGTGGTAGCGGTCAGTGTTTTTCCTTCTGCCTCAATCCTCAAATCGTATTGCCGGCCTTGTTCTACTGGAATTTCAAATGAAAGATCTATATATACACAAATATTTACAGCTAAAGAATCCGGATTAAAACCCAGAAATTCGGCGGCCGTTTCCTGAAGTTCCGCTGGTAAATCTGCCAGACATAATTCCGTAAGTTGAAATTCAGTTTCCCCTGTTTTTACGAAGACCTCTGCTCCACTAATAAAAAGTCCTTCGAGTTGGTTTGGAGAAAATTCTGAAAAAAACGAAGCCGTTCGGGTAAGAAAAACATAAGGAGGCGCGGCTTCAGGCCCATCTTCGATATACCCTTCTACCACGATTTGCTCTTCTGAGGTGGCTTCATCGGGCACAAATTCTTCTTCGCAAGAAGTTATTAATATAAAAAATACAATTATTATAAAATTTAAATACCTCATTATTATATATTATTAAAATTCTTGTTTTTCTTCCTTTACTTTTTGCTTCCATTTAAAATTCCAGGTGATGGATGGAATGATCGGAAAAATAGAAACTTTGTATGCCTTCCCTTCACCCGCTCCGGTTTGGGCATTTATTCCTACATCATAATATCGTAAAAATGTATTTCTCCTGTTGTAAGCATTATAAACAGAAAAAGTCCAGGTAGAATGAAACTGTTTTTCCTTTCCCACTGACGGATCATAGGTTAGTGACAAATCAATGCGGTGATAATTATCCTCCCGGACACTATTCCGATCTCCAAAAACCAAAACAAATTCATTGCCAATCAGGGAGAGTCCCTCCAGAGGCGTATAATTATTTCCTGTTCCAAAAATAAAGGCTCCTCCAAGATTCCATTTTGGATGAAACTGGTAATTTCCCACGACCGATAAGTCGTGCGTTCTATCATATTTTGCTAAAAAATCAACTCCCTGAATCTCATCAAAACTCCTGGTTGTTCTGGAAAGTGTATATCCCACCCAACCATTGAGTTTTCCATATCGTTTTTTTATAAATAATTCTAATCCATAAGATCTTCCCCGCCCAAAAACAAACTGATCTTCTTCATCTACTGTTGGAGATGGAACGTAATATTCACTGTATTCGATCTGATCCCATAAATCTTTATAATATAATTCAATAGAAGTTTCGTATTTATCATCCAGAAAATTCTGAAAATAACCCACAGCGTATTGGATGGCTTTTTGGGGTTTGACCTTCTGGGTACTCGGCAACCAAATATCTGTCGGCAGGGTTCCGCTTGAACTGGTGACAAGGTGAATATATTGGTTATTGTAAGTAACGCCCAGCTTTAGAGAAGCCGCTTGGTTCAGGGTATATTTTGCTCCCAGCCGAGGCTCCAGACCAGTATAAGTCACCACTGGTTCACCCTTGTCATAGGTTTTGTTTTCAGACTTGGATTCGTAGGGTCCCACTTGGGTAAACATGGAACCTCTAAGGCCGAAATCAACTGTTAATTTGGGATTTATTTTATAATTGTCCTGAATATATATGGCCGATTCATGAGCAAACTTTTCCTTAATGCCGGATTCAAAAGAAACATCACCAGATTCGGAGGAAGCAATATTCGGGGTAAAAGTATGATAAGTATAATTCGCTCCAAATTTTAAGCTATGCTGAACTGATGGGAAAAAATCGAAATCTACTTTAGCATTCCAATCCTCAATTCCGGAGATTAATCTCAATGTAAACTGGTCCTGACTTCCCTCAATTTCAAAATCATAGGCATTGTAAATCGCCGATACATTCATGAATAATTTATCTGAAAAAAGATGATTCCATCGAAGTGTTGTGGTAGCATTTCCCCAGGGCATTTTAAAATTAAACCCTCGCTGATTTGATTTATAATCTAAAACATCCCGACCGAAGTAGGCAGAAGCAAACAACCGATCTTTATCAGAAAAGCGATAATTTACTTTTGCATTTAAATCATAAAAATAATAATTTGTTCCTTCAAAATTTGTCCCTTCCAGAAAGGGTTGTGCAATATCAAAAGCATAAGTCCTTCGCCCGGAAATGATAAACGAACTTTTATTTTTTACAATAGGCCCCTCGAAGGTCAGGCGGGAAGCAATCAGACCAATCCCCCCCTCGGCAGCATAGTACTTGTCATTACCCTCTTTCATCTGCACATCCACCACAGAGGATAAACGCCCCCCGTATTGGGCCGGCATTCCACCTTTAATCAAGGTAGTATTTTTAATGGCATCGGCATTGAAGACAGAAAAAAATCCAAGGAGGTGACCGGTATTATACACCGGGGCTTCGTCCAGGAGAATGAGGTTTTGATCCGGCCCTCCTCCCCTTACATAAAAACCGGAATTCCCTTCTCCGGCAGACATCACTCCCGGCAGTAATTGAAGTGTTTTTAATATATCAACTTCTCCCATAAATGCAGGAAGCTTTTTGACATCATCCATCAGCAAATCCACAGTCCCCATTTCGGTGCTTTCTACATTCCGATCTTTTTCCTCAGCAGTTACCACCACTTCTTCAATGACCACTCCCTCTGTCAATTCGATATTCAGGCGAGTATCCTGATTGAGATTAACGCGAAGTTCTTTGTTTTGAAAACCAAGGTAAGAGGCAACGATGGTATATTCCCCTTCGGGCAGGGTCAGCGAGTAAAAGCCATAAACATTGGTGACATTCCCCAGTTGAGATTGATCCTTGACGAAGACATTGGCAGCGATTAGGGTTTCTCCGCTTCCGGCATCTTTAACATATCCACTTAGAGTATATTTATTTTGAGCATACGATAATGTAAAAATCCCTATGAGCAAAAGGGTAAAGAAAATTCTCATTGTTGTTTTAATTTTACTTTGATAGTAACAATGAGAATGGGATTTTTGTTAAAATTAATGGCTATTTATTTCAAATTAAGAACCTATTTAATTTTTCTCATTTAAAATAAAACCCACTTTAAAAACATTATCGATACTCACACGGGGATCCTGACTGAGCATTTTGCGTAGGCGGGAAATAAAAACATCAAAGCTACGACCCAGGAAATAATCAAACTTCCCGTAAACAGAAGTAACAGCTTCTTCTCTTTTTAGAATTTTGTTTTTATTGATACAAAGTAATCTTAATATTTCATTTTCTTTTTCTGTAATTCTTTTGGCCTTGCCATTAAACTGCAGCTCCTGTCGGTCATAATCAAAGACATAATCCCCTATCTGGAAGCGGGAAGTCGTTGGTTGTTTTTCTGCTTCTTTTTCCAGGCGGCGCGTGATAACATTTATTCTACAAAGCAAAACTTCCTCATCAAAGGGTTTGGTAATATAATCTTCAGCTCCAAGGTTGAACCCTTTCATTTGATCCGCCTTGAGTGACTTGGCTGTGAGAAAAAGGAAGGGCATCTTTGGGTTTGTTTCCTTAATTTTTTTTGCAAGAGCAAATCCATCCATTCTTGGCAACATGACATCGAGTATGCACAGGTCAAATTTGCCATTCCTATAGGCTTCAAACCCGGCCATTCCATCCCTTGATAATTTGACATCAAAGCCTTCGCCCTGCAAAAAATCCAATAACAAAAAACCCAGATTAAGATCATCTTCAACGATCAGGATAGATATTTTATCTTTCATTTTCGTATAAATTGTTTGTTATTTTAAAATGCTGTCCTCGTTTATGAAAGAGCTTTGGGAAAGGCCAACTCAAAATGACTCCCTTTTCGCAGGTCACTAAATATTTTTATAAAACCACTATGTGCTTCCACTATCAGCCGAACATAAGACAGTCCGATTCCAAATCCTTTTCGGTCATGGCGGTTACCGGAACCAATGCGTTGATATTTTTCAAATATTAAGGATTGATCTTTCTTTTGAATACCAATCCCGTTATCTTTAAAATGCAAATGAACGTATTCTTTTTTTTCTTCTATTGAAATTTCGATCTCCGGTGCCTTGTCATTATATTTCAAAGCATTATCTATTAAGTTTCTAAATGCATTTCCAAGATGAAACTTATCTCCTTTTAATAAAATTTCTGACTGAGGTTCATTAAAAACAACTTTCGCTTCTGTCTCCGCAAAAAGCAAATTCATTTCATCCAATACCTCCTGAATCAAATTAGAAATATTTAACTCAGACTTCTCCAACTGGTACTCCCCTTTTTCAAATTTTGCCAAATGCAAAACGCGATTGACCTGGCTGGTGAGTTTTTTACTTTCGGAAGATATTATTTTTGAATATTTGTCTTTTTCGCCTGGGAATTGCTTACTGCGAAGGCGATTAGCCAGGGCGATATTGGTCAAGGGCGTTCTAAACTCATGCGCCATATTATTAAAAAAATCAAGGCTGATTTGCGCCATCTTTTTTTGTTTTAACAACATAAAATTTATAAAAAAGAATACACCCGAAATAAATATCATCAGCAAGATAGAAGCCACCATCATATATCCGACTTTCTCAAATATATAATTATCCTTGCCCGGAAAAATCAGGGAAAGAGAATATTGTTTGTTTTGAACAAAAGGATGCAGTTCACAACTATAAGGTGTGGCGTCACAGCCTTCCTTTCTTTTTTTCTCTACAATCACTACTTCGTAATCCAGATTCACCTGAAAGAAATTAAACGCCTTGGACAGCAAAGTATCTAATACTTCTTTATCATATACACTTTCTATATCTGTTGTAATAATTTTATCTTCTTCATAGGTTCTGCTTTGCAAATCTTTAGTCGTTTTTTTTGACTGAGTATATTCCGAGACAGCAGAACACAAGGCCATCCGCACCCGCTGATCAAATTCTTCTTCAATCTGATGACGCGACTGCTGAATCCACTGAACCTGAATTGCAATTAGAGCAATCAGGGCAATTGTAGAGGCTAGTATGAGTCCTGAAATTTTATCCATATAGAAATCATTAATTCTCAAGCACGAAATGCCAAATACAAAGTTGACTATTCTTCTTCAAAAAATCTACGATGTAACAACTTATTAACAAATAGACTGTCCCCAAAACGGGATTTATTAGAAATTTTCTCCTCCTGTTTTTTTATAATAAAAAATAAACTCGTATGCGAAAATAATATTTTTATCCTGTTTTAACCTCCTACATTGCTTGGTGCTACGCACCGCATGTAGGCTTATTTATTCTGCCTCGTTTTCTATTTTCGAATAAATTCGTTTCGAGGTTCTATATTTTATGAACTTTGATAACTCAATTCCTTCAAGTTTATCCGTTGATGATAGGTTTCTTACATATAGAACACCTGGACAAGGATTATCATTCTCATCTCTCAATAGAAAGATTTCTTCTACACTTTCTTTGACTTGAATTATTAGTATATCTCCTTCAGGAAATTTTAAAAATTCTTTTTCAAGGTATTGCGAAGAAAATCCATCTCCAAAATAACTCTTCAATTTAGAATCAAGAAATTTCCCGAAACCATCTCTATTCTTCTCAGATATTTTCTTGAATGAGTCAAAGTCTTTTTCTAATCCATAAATTTTCTTATCATCAGATACTCCTAATAATAAAGTGCCGCCATTTGTATTTGCAAATGCAGCAATTGTTTTTAAAGCACTATGAATAATTCTTTTTTTAGCATTATCTCCCTTAATTTCATCAATCTTATTAAGAATTCCTTTCCTGGCTTTTTCATTTTTTATTGTAAGTAGCTTTTTATTCAAGTTTTCTAAAATTTCATTTTTCCGTTCATCTGGAACTGGAGTGATTAATGTGGATTTAAATTCTAACTTTTCACCTTCATCTTGATTGATTTTACTTATCCAATATTCCCTTTTCTCTTCCAGCTCTCGTGCTAATTTATCTTCCTTTGATTCTGCTAAAGAGAATACTCCATTTTCTATATAATTTCGGATTACCTTCAAATTTTTTAGCGAAAAATTATCCTTTTCATTCTCGCTTTCTCCT
>JAHDCK010000234.1 GCA_020629915.1 Saprospiraceae bacterium | reverse complement strand
TTTTGTTTAGGATTTACAAGGTTTTGAAGCGTTAAAAAATCAATAAAGTCTTGAACTTTGCTTCTTTGTTTCAAGACAAAGAAGAATAAAGTATATGTTTAATTCAAAAATTAAACAAGTAAAGACCAGATGAGAAAACAAAAAATTTAAAAAAACTATGTTTTAACTATTCATAAGGCTTTATTTAACCCTTATCAATAAATAATATCAAATTATGCAAAACCTTTTGTTTTCAGCCTTGTGGCTTCTATTTTTACTTTGAAAAATTGCACCTCCTCAAATAAGTTGAGATGAGTTTTTGATTTATTTGAGGCAAAAAACACAGGCGATGCAGGGCATCGGCGAGTATTTTTAACGAAAAAGAAATTAAAAAATCGCTTAAGTTATTATGTGATTTAAATTGATTACTTGCTTAAATCCAGAGAACTCATCGGGTGATTCGAAATCACCCGATGAGTAAATTGTTTTTTTGATATTCATAAATAAACCTTTTGTGCATTGGATGGTTGAAAAATAGAAAATGCGCATCTGTCTTTTCTGTTGGTTTTCATTTTTCATTTTTGGTTTTGTCAATGCTCAACCCTGGACGATAGAAGAACCCGTTCGATTTTTGGCGTTGGGCGATTCTTATACGATTGGACAATCGGTCATTGCAGAGAACCGCTGGCCGGAACAATTGGTGGAGGCGCTTGAGAATCACGGATTTGAAATAGACACCCTACAGACTATCGCCACGACCGGCTGGACAACGGTCGCCCTTCAAAATGCTATTGATAATCAGGGATTACAAAACAAAGGTTTTAATATGGTTTCTTTATTGATTGGTGTCAATGATTTATATATCAATGAGGACATCAATCTTTATCGCCCCCGCCTCGAACGCTTGATCGATTCCGCCCTGAGTTTTGTGCAATATGACACGAGCCAACTCTTTATGTTGTCCATCCCGGATTATGCTTACACGCCCTTCGGAAATGGCAACCCGCTCATTAGTGAAAAAATTGATGATTATAATCTCATCAATGAAACAATTGCCAGTGAATACGGAATTAAATATTTTAATATAACTTTAATTTCAAGAGAAGGGCTGAGTAATCCGGATCTGGTAGCCGGCGATGGACTGCATCCCTCTGGCTTGCAGTACGAACTTTGGGTATCAAAAATTATGGAATATGTGTACGGCGTTTATCCAACCACCTCGGTGAGTGAAATAGCAAATCCAGATATAATCATTTCTCCCAATCCTTCGCCCGGTATTTTCAGGATAGAAATTCCGGAATATATTTCCACAGAAAAATTAAAGGTAGAAATAAGAAATTTGGAAGGTCGGCTCGTTGCCAGTCCGAATTTTTTAAATGGTCATTTAATAGATGTTTCTTTCCTTCCGTCCGGGACTTATTTTATTAAAATTAAAATAGGTAAAAATAATATAGTTGCAGAGTCAATATTGATCTATTGAAGCTAAATACCTTTAGGAGTCAACCCGTAAATTCCCGGCTTTAACCCAAAAATTCCCCGATTCAGCATTTTTTACCGATGTAACGGATAATTACCTAATTGATACTTGGGATTGGTATGATTCCACAGGAGCATCTGAAGTGGGCTTTGTTATCACTTTTGACGCAGATGGAACATTTACGACTGATAATGGTACTGAAACATGGACGCTTTCTGATCGAGTTGTTACATTGGGTGATGGAGATACTTATACCCTATATGAAGAAGGTTTTTCCTGTGACGAATTTAAAATGTTGCTTAGTTTTGGTAGCAATGAATATGTCCTAAAAAGAAGGCAATAGGATTTTGTATGAACCGTGATTTTCTTGATTTTCCTGATGACCTTGATTAAAGCGAATCTTCGATTCGCTAATAAGTAGTAATCAGGAAAATCTGGTTAATCGAGAAAATCCCGGTTCAGACCATCACAACCCAATGAAAAGCCACAGATGGGTTTAGAGGAACCAAAGTTGGGGTTTTTGGCGCGCCAGAGATCGCTCTTTTTGATGAGATCATTTCCCTGGTCGTCTTGCAATGCAATTAAATTTGCTTCTTTTTTTAATACGTATTTTTCATTTATATTTTCAAAAAAAGCAGCCATAGTTACCTCGACGCCATACTGCAAAGATCGCCCGGACGTTTCGACGACTTCGTATTCGATCACTTCAACTTTGTCAACTTTTGGTGCTTGTCCAAATGAAAGGAGTAGAATATATAATAAATAATATTCATATATGAGTGGTTTTTGTGGAAAGCAGAAAGCAAGTGGTGAGGAATTAAAGATACAAAAATTTAAGGAACAAAAAAGCATTCCTTACTTTTACAAAAAATAAAATATGCGCCTAGCTGCCATAGACATCGGCTCTAATGCCATTCGATTACTCATAGCAGATATTAACGGAGATGATTCCGGTCAGGTTTCTAATTTTAGAAAAGTAAAACTCTACCGTTTGCCCGTCCGTCTGGGAATGGATGCCTTTACCGAAGGTAAAATTTCCGAACAAACCGAAACCCGACTTATAAAAACCATGCATATATTTAAAGGGCTCATGGATATTTATGAGGTAGAAAATTATCGGGCCTGTGCCACCTCTGCTATGCGCGAATCGGCCAACGCGGAGGAAGTCATCGAAAAGGTGAAAAAGGAAACAGGCGTGACTATCCAGGTCATCAAAGGCGAACGGGAAGCTAATCTCATTCACTCCAACGCCGCCTTACTGCATCCGATGTTAGATTTGCGTTTTTCTCATTTGTATGTGGATGTCGGGGGAGGAAGTACGGAGATTTCCCTGCTGGATAAAAACGGCGTCACCAATTCCCGCTCTTTCAAAATAGGAACCATTCGCCTGATGAAAAAAATGGTTAAACCAGATAAATGGACAAAAATGGGCACCTGGCTGGAAGAAAAAATCAAAGGCGAAAAACCGTTGAGCATTATCGGCTCCGGCGGAAATATCAATCGTATCTACAAACGTTCCGGCAATCGCCGTTATGAACCTTTAATATATGAAAATATAAAACGTGAAAGAGATTTGCTGGCTGCACTTGATTTGGAGGATCGGGTTAATCTTCAGGATATGAATCAGGATCGGGCGGAGGTGATTGTAGGTGCATTGGATATATTTTTGTTTGTTATGGAAAAAACAGATATTCGTCATGTGCTCGTGCCTAAGATTGGCGTAGCAGATGGCATTGTTCGGGAGTTGTTTTCGGATTTAGTTTTACAATAAAAATAAACTTTCTATGTATATTAAAATAATTTTCTCCTTGCTTTTGAGTTTGTTTTGTTTGAACAGTTCTTTGCTGTCCGCAGGCACAATCCAACAACCTGTTCAATCAGAGCAAAATTTTAAACAGAAAAAAATTATAAAAAAATTTATAAAAAAAATAAAAAAACCATTAAACAATCTCCTGACAAGCAGTTGGCTCTCTGCGGTGTTGGGCGTACTTGGGTTAGCCTTTTTTATAGGAAGTATTGCAGCGAGTTTTTCCATCAATTTTGCAGGTGTGATCGTAGGGATTGTCCTGGCAGCCGTTTCGGGTTTGGCAGCTATAGTTTTGGGAAGAAGAACGCTTAAGGAAATAAAAGCTAACGGCGGAAAAGGAAAAGGTCTGGCCTGGCTTGGAATAATAACGGGAAGTCTGGCTTTATTGCTACTGGCTTTTACTTCGGTCATGGCGTTTATTGGGTGAGTATTATTTCCTTCTAAAATAAATCCAAAGTGGTCGAATCATTGCAAAAAGAAAAATAATTCCACCCAAAAAAAGAAACCCAAAAACAATATAACCCGTCACATCACTAGAAAGGGTCAGACCCATATACTTGTTAAACTCCCAGGGATTGTTAAATGTAATCACCGGCCACGCGCCCATACACAACAACACAAATCCAATAAATATCCACCGCAGGTGTCGCTGATAAATAGGCCCCAAGAAAACATCCCTGGTTTCCGTAACCAGCTCCGAGTCCAAAATTTTATCCGAGTCCTTTTTCATTGACCTCTTTTTTCGTTATCCAATTGTAAAATTACGACAGTAAAATAATCCCGTAGATACAAAAAACGCAAATTTCCCTATATTTGATACTATGAGAACATTAACCAACCTACTAACAACATTTTTGCTGTTGGCAGGAACCCTGTTTCCTGCTACACACACGGCCCAAACATTTATGGATGACTTCAGCGATGGAGATTTTACCAGCAATCCCGAATGGTTCGGAGATCTGGGCATCTACATCGTAAATCCGGCTCTTGAAATGCAACTCATGGATACAGATGCGAACACTTCGTATATGTATGCTCCGGTGAGTGTGCTGGATAGCACTGTTTGGGAATTTAATTTTAGAATGGAATTTGCGCCCTCAGGTTCCAACCGCTTGAAAATTTACCTGCAATCCAACAGCCCTGCACTGGATGCTGACCTCAATGGTTATTTCATCCAAATCGGGGAATCCGGCTCGGATGACAACCTCGACCTGCGACGACAAGATGGAGGAAGTTCTACTTCTATTCTGGAGGGAACGCTCGGAGCCGTTGCCAGCGAACCGGCCGAAGCAAGGGTGCGGGTCGTAAGAGACAATGCCGGCAACTGGACGCTTTTTGCAGATTATTCGGGTGGAACGAATTTCGTCAATGAAGGAACTGCATTTGATGATACCTATCCTTCCGGGAATTATTTCGGGTTCAATTGCACCTACACCTCTTCCCGTGCAGAACATTTCTTTTTTGATAATATAAATATTTCTCCATTGTTTCAGGATATGGTGCCTCCGGTGCTGGCTAATGCTCAAGCCGTTTCCGCTACAACAGTGGATGTGCAATTTGACGAAGCACTGGATGCTTCCTCCGCAGAAAATGCCGCCAATTATTCGCTTAATAATGGAGTCAATATAACCGGAGCCTCTCTGGATGGTTCTGACCCAACCCTCGTTCACCTGACTACTTCTGCCATGACTAGCGGACAAAGCTACACCTTGACGACTAATAATGTAGCCGACGTAGCAGGCAATCCTTCCGGCTCTCAAACTTTTAATTTTAGTTACTGGCAAACGGGAGGAGGTAATGCTTTTGATATTTTAATTAATGAAATATTTGCGGATTACAGTCCCGTGGTTGGATTGCCCGAAGCGGAATATGTGGAGTTGTATAATCGAAGTGACAATGCTATTAATTTATTTGAATATGTTTTTTCAGATAGAACGGGTGATGTGGTTTTACCGGAATATGTATTGCCACCTAACGAATATGTTATTTTGTGTGATATTGATAATGAAAATTTGTTTACCCCTTACGGGAATGTGTTGGCCGTGGATGGAATGCCGGGACTGAATAACGGCGACGACGATCTCTCCCTGATCAGTCCGGGTGGAACAGTGATTCATTCCGCATTTTATACATTGGATTGGTTGCAGGACGATACTAAGGAAGAAGGCGGTTGGTCCTACGAGTTGATCAATCCTAACCTCTTCTGCGAAGGCGAAACCAACTGGCGCGCTTCTATCAACCCCGAAGGCGGAACGCCCGGTTCTCAAAATTCTGTATACGAAGATGTGGAGGATACTGACCCGCCCGTTCTCTTAGGAGCAACAGCCATAGGAAATAATCAAATACGAATTGTTTTTAATGAGTTGGTAGATGAAAGTGCGGAGATTTTAAGCAATTACAGTTTGTCCGGTGGGGCAGGGGCCATCCAAAATGCAGAACGGGAAGCTCCCGATTTCACGTCGGTCGTTTTGACCATTGGCGCACCTCTGTTTCAAGATGCTCAGTCCTACACCCTGACCATCAACGGCGTGACGGATTGCGTAGGAAACGGACTAACCAACGGAACGGCTAATTTTACCTACTATGACTCCGAACCCGCTTCGAGATATGATATTTTAATTAATGAAATATTTCCTGACCCCTCTCCTTCCCTTGGATTGCCGGAACAGGAATTTTTAGAATTATACAACCGAAGTAATAAAGTCATCAACCTCGAAGGATTTATTTTAAAAGACAGAAGTGGCGATGTTATATTACCATTTCACTTATTACTTCCCGGTGAATATGTCATTTTGTACGAGGATGGAATGAACAGCTTCGGAGCTTATGGAGATACTTTGGCTCTTCCTACTTTCATCGGATTGGGAAATGAAGATGATGATTTGGAATTGCTCAATCCGGCTGGGGATTTAATTCACGCCGTTTATTATTCTATAAAATGGTATCGCAATACCTCAAAAGATGACGGCGGCTGGACCCTGGAACTCATCAATCCCAACAGTCCCTGCGAGGGGAGTGACAACTGGCGCGCTTCCGACAATGCAACGGGAGGAACGCCCGGTCGTGAAAATTCTATCCTCGTTTCTGATCCGGATGAAACGGTTCCGGATTTGCTAAGAGCATTTCCAGTTTCCGGAAATTCCGTTCGGTTGTTCTTCAGCGAAGCAATGGAAACCGTCAGCGTGACTACACCTGCGAATTATTCAATTGATGGTTTTACGGTAACGAATGTAACCCACGAAGGCCCACTTTACAATACGGTTGTCCTGACGCTGGATAATAATTTGCAAGTTGGAGAATTGTATGAAGTCACGACAACTTCCGAGGTGACGGATTGCATTGGCAACACTATTGGTATGATGAACTCCGCCCAGTTTGCCATTCCCGAAACCATCGAAACGGGGAATGTCATCATCAATGAAATTCTAACTAACCCCGAAACCGGAGGTGTAGATTTTGTAGAGTTATATAATAATTCTAATAAAGTATTAAACGTAGGAGATTTGAATCTGGCCAACAAGGAAGATGGAAGTATCGCTCTGGCAGAAGCTGTGGAGTTTGATTACCTCTTGCTGCCCGGAGCGTATGTTGTCCTTACGGAAAATCCAGATGACATTCGCACACGCTATATATGTGAAAACCCGGACGCATTTGTCACTACCGGTTTGCCCACCTATGACGACAAGGAAGGAACTGTTGTGATTTACACGCCCGAATTACTAGGAGAAAAAATCATTGACGAGTTTAATTATACTCAGGATTATCATTATCCACTCATAGATGATTTAAATGGCGTATCGCTCGAACGCATCGATCCGAATGCAGAGACCGGTGCAGCCAGCAACTGGCAATCTGCTGCCGAGAAGGTGGGATTTGCCACGCCGACCTATCAAAATTCCATGTTTGTAGGCAATATCATTGACGGCAGTGAAGTCATCGACATCCCGGAGACGACTTTTTCTCCGGACGGAGATGGATTTGAAGATGTATTGCTGATCAATTACGCCACGGAAGGCGCAGGCTATACGGCCAACGTTCGCATTTACGATGCGAAAGGCCGCGAGGTGAAGAATCTGATTCGAAGTGAATTGCTGGCACCCCAGGGCAGTTTCAAGTGGGACGGCACGACGGATAATCAGGAAAAGGCACGTTTGGGGATTTATGTGGTTTGGGTAGAATTATTTAACCCAAGTGGAAATGTGGAGTACTTTAAAAAGGCCTGTGTGGTTGCGGGGCAATTCTAAGAAAAGAAAAAAACAACAAAGGAACTTTTTGCCCGGTAAAAATGTATTTTTATCAGGCGAAAAATTATTCCTCTAAAATCTTTGGAGATTTAATAAAAGGGTATAAATTTGCATCGCTTTTAAATTAGCTGGGGTGCTATAGCTCAGTTGGTAGAGCAATGGACTGAAAATCCATGTGTCCCTGGTTCAAATCCAGGTAGCACCACGAAGTAAA
>JAHDCK010000233.1 GCA_020629915.1 Saprospiraceae bacterium | reverse complement strand
CCTAGGTAAAAAAGAACAAGTATAGTTGTGTACTTTATTATTTTCTCATCCCTAAATAAAAAAATCCCATTCGTCTCCTCCAATACTCTATCAACAATAGCGTTTATTCTTCTAGTTTCCCGATAGTGTTGGTTTTTGGAGCGAACAGGATTAATTCTACAAAATGGGATTTAGTAGTGGAGTTTCATTTTGGGATACAAAAATGAGAGCAAAAATTCCATATAAATGAAATATTACTTATCTTTGTAACAGTTTTAGTGTTTATTTTTCTTAGTTTCCCCTGTTGCTTTTTTAGTAGCAGGGGTTTTTTTATACTTAGTTTTACGGGGTAGATTTTAAATGTTTCGTTTTTTTCCAACTTTTTTTAAAAAAAATGCACAAACACTGAAAAAAGATGTTTTTCAGGATAAAAAGAAGGATTGTGGGAAAATTGAACCTAAATGCTAAGCTTTAAAGGTGAATTCTTTGACTTTTTCAGCAATATAAGCGACTTCCTTTTCTGACAGCCCTGGATAAATGGGCAAACTCAGCATGGTTTGGGCTAATTCTTCCGCAATTGGGAAATCTCCTGCCTTAAAATTAAGATGAGAATAGGCTTCCTGCAGATGGGGCGGAACGGGGTAATGAATCAAGGTGCCAATTCCGTTTTCTTTTAAATAAGTTTGCAACTCATCTCTCCTTTGATGTCGGATGATAAACTGATGATAAACACTTGTGACCTGCGAAGCAATAAAAGGCAAAATTATACCTTCAATTCCCTGTAAGTGTTTTCGGTATTGATCCGCAATGCGAACCCGCTCCGCATTCCAGGCATCTAAATGCGGTAACTTGACCAAAAGGGTAGCGGCATGTGCCTCGTCCAGCCGGGAGTTGATACCAATAATTTTATTATAATATTTTTTCTGACTTCCATAATTCCGAATGGTTCGGCATTTGAGATCCAATTCCTCATCATCTGTCGTTATTCCACCCGCATCACCCAGTGCTCCTAAATTTTTACCTGGATAAAAACTCACTCCATTCACCTGACCAAAACTGCCGGTGAGCTGTCCCTCGCATCTGGCTCCCTGTGACTGGGCATTGTCTTCCACCACAAAAATATTATTTGCTTTTGCTATGGCCATGATGCGATCCATCTCGCAGGATTGGCCGTAAAGGTGAACCGGCATGACGGCCTTGGTTTTTTCTGTAATCGCATTTTTGAATTTATCCGGATCGAGGTTAAATGTCTTTGGGTTGGGTTCTACCGGAACAATTGTTGCACCGACATAGGAAACCGCCAACCAGGTAGCGATGTAGGTATTGGATGGAACGATGACCTCGTCGCCAGGCCCAACACCCAAAGCTTTCAATGCAATGTGCAAGGCGTCCAAACCATTGGCTACTCCAATACAATATTTTGTATTATTATAATTCGCATATTCCTTTTCAAAATCCTTGACATATTGCCCCAACACATACCAATGAGAATCGTAGAAAGCTTCTAACCGATTCATAATTTCAGTTTTGATCGCCGGGTGCATGGTTTTAAAAGAGAAAAACGGAATATTCATGGTATTAATTTTTCTGCAAAATACGGGGATTGATTATTTTAGTAAAATATGTTTTAATTTTATAATAAAAAAACTCCTTTGAAATTAGATTCAAAGGAGCTTATTAAAATAATCTTAGTGGAGAATTACTAAGGAATAATTGAAACATTTATATATTGAAATTCACTATTTCCCGGAATGACATTGACTAAATCTGATCCATCCTTTTTAATTTTAAAAATAGTGGTTTCCCTGTCCACTCCAAAAACAGCTCTTGGAAAATAAATTTCCTCCGAATCTTCAGACCAGGAAACGACTCCGTTTATATGACCATCATTGATGACATCTTCAATCTCACCTCCGGCAGCCGGAATTTTCCGGATGGCCCATTGGCCAATGATGAGGTAAAATGGTTCTACCTCAGACTCGAAGGCAATTTCGGTTCCGTCAGGGGAGAAGTAAGGATCGTGATCCCGGATGTTGTCAAAGGTTAGTCGGGTTTCGTTCGTTCCATCCACATTCATTGTATGAATTTCATAATTTGTCCAATCCAGCGGATTTCCTAAATAGTTTTCCGGGAATCCGGTGAACACAATTTTTTCACCATCGGGAGAAAAAGAAGGATCGGCATACAAACTATTCCGGGTTGAAATTTTTTGGGGATTTTCCCCTTCGTTATTCGTTATAAAAATATGCCAGTGACCAGTATTATCTATTGCTGTCATGACGAGTTGTTGTCCGTCCGGCGACCAGTCGGCAGTCCCCTGATGGGTCCAGCCAAAAGCACCTTCCGGGATAATTTCTCTTTGATTTGCACCATCCGCATCCATCTTCCAAAGACCTGCGCGATCATAATCATTGTCTTTACCAGGAGCGGGAGAGCGATAAAAAATTATCGAGCCATCGGCAGGGGAGGAACGCGCCCACCAGGATTCATAAGTGGGATCATTTGTGAGTTGGGTCCTTTCGTCGTTTTCGTATTTATACACTTCAAAATTTCCGGTAGAATCTGAATTGACTAAAAGACCAAGGGTTGGAGATTCGCAGGGTGGTTGTGGTTCTTCATCAGGGCATCCGGTAAAAACTAATAAACTCAAAAAGGTGAAGAACAGTAACTTTTTCATAGTTGATTTTTGTTGATTAATGCCTTGAAAACGAGGAGGGTTTATATTTATTTTATAATATTTAATTTTAACATAGCATTAACCAACAATTTTCATCTCACTAAATCCGCCCCCTTTTTTTTATAATTTGAATTTGAGTTCCTATGCGTTCCTTTAGGGCAGGCACATGAGAAATTACCCCAATCGTTTTCCCGGCAGCCTGCAAATTTTCAAGGGTTTGAAGCGCGATATCCAGGGCTTTTTCATCCAGCGAACCGAAGCCTTCATCGATAAACAAGGAATCGATCCGGGTATTTTTTCCAGCCAGATCGGACAGGCCAAGGGCCAGGGCGAGGCTCACCAAAAAGCTTTCTCCGCCCGAAAGGGTTTTCATGGAGCGGATGTTGTTGGCCTGGAAAGTATCGACGATTTCAAATTCCAAATCCAATTCCTCTTTTTTTCTAATCAGGTAACGGCCATCTACGAGTTGGCTCATGTGTTGATTGGCTAGAGCAATGAGCTTTTTGAGGGTGAGTCCCTGAGCAAAATTGCGAAATTTTTGTCCGTCCCGTTGTCCAATGATGTCATTGAGCTTGGCCCAGCGAGTGGCAGTTTCTTTTTGTTTTTCAATATCCTTTTGGAGTTGGGTAGCCTCTTTGGCTCTATTATTATGGTCAGTCAGTTTTTGTTCGATGGCACCCAATTCTCTCTGGTAGTCTCTGGCTTCCTCTTCTGCTTCTTTCAGTTCTGCTTTTAGCGTCTCTTCAGTTTTATCGGTGAGTTTTAAATTCTTTTTTGTCGTATATTCTTTTTCTGTTTGATGAAGTAATTCTTTAGATTTTAATATATTATCTTCTATGTTCTTTTTTTCATTTTGAATGTGATTAGCTTCTTTTTCGGGAAGTCTGGCTGAAAACAGTGCGGCAATATTTTCAAAACCCACTGCTGTAATTTTTCCGAGCAGATCATTAGACAAGATTTCTTTTTTATTAGAAATATTTTGAATTTGTTTGCCTTTTTCTTCCTGCACTTGCCGTTCCTTTTCAAGAGAAAGCTGAGCTTCCTGCAATTTTCTTTCCTGTTCTTTCAATTGGTGATTGACCTGGCTGAGGGCAGTTTCGTGATTTGATTTTTCCAGGGCCGGATTTTTATCCTCGAATAGTTCCCGTCGTTTTTCCTTTAACTCATTCAATGCAGCGGCCAACTCTTTTCCCTTTTGGGTGAGTTGTTCATATTTTTCTTTTTCTTTATTTAAATTTTCTTCATGTTGGGAAATTTTTTGTTCCAGTACCGCCAGAGTTTGTTTTTGCTTTTGAACTTCCTCTTGTCTGGACAGAAAACGGTCGAGTCGATTTTGGAGCTTGGCCCTGATAGAATTGGCCGCCATGATATCAAACTGAAAATCATATCCGACTAGTTGATGGCGAATTTCTGAAACAATTTTTTCTATTTTAGAATGATAATTTTTGTATAAGCTATTTTTTTCTATGAGCTTGGTTTCCAGATTTTCTAATTCTGTTTTTGTTTGATTGAAATCATCTTTTTTTATTTGGAAAAGCTGTTCTGCTTTTCTCATTTCTTCTTCTATGTTTGATATTTTTTCGTATAATTTTTTTATATTTTCAAGTTTTTCTGCTACAATTTTTTTCTCCCGGATGATCCAGTCTGCCCGGTTGAGTAATTGAGGGTTGGTTTTAAGTTGTTTAGCTGTATTGTGAAAAATGTTTTGAGGGGCAATAAGTTTTCCTTCTGTTTTTTGGCGATCCTGGTGCAGTTTTTCTAGCGCGCTACTCAGCTCGGACTCCTTGGCCAGATATTTTTTATATTGATTTTCTATCACTGTTTTTTGATCCTCCGATTTTTTTAAATCCAAATCAGCTCGCTCAGTCATCAGTTCTTCTTCTTTATCTTTTTTGCGGAAAGGATGTTCAGTAGAAAGGCAAACCGGACACTCTTCCCCTTCCTTTAGATGCTCTCTTGCATCTTGAAATTTAAACATCTCCAATATTTTTTGTTTATATTTTATATCAGAATTTATTTCATTCAGCACCTCTTCCGCATTGAAGATTTTTTTAATTATTAACTCAATTTTTATTTGATAATCTTCAATTTGTTCGTCCAGTTCGTTGAGTTCTAAAATATATTGGTCATATTGCTGGCTGGCAAGGGATAGTTCCTGAAGTTGTCTGGTTTGGAGTTCGAGCGATTCTCGTTCCTTCATCAGCTCGCGGAGGGTTTCAGATTTTCCATCCGTATTACTAGTGTATTGGGCAATGGTATGTTTTAAATCTTGCAGGGATTTTTGAGATTGAAGGACTTCTTTCTCTTTTTTTTCGTATATTTTTAAAACACCATTTTTCTTTTTCGTCAGGGATGTTACTTCTGCTTTGAGGGTTGCATTTTCTGTTTGGTTTTCCAGAAGTGTTTCCATTCTGCCAGCTATCTTGGGAATAGTGGTTTGAAGGTGTTGGTCTTTTTGGTATTGCTTGAGCCAGTCTTGTGAATATTCCGTTTCTTTTAATAATATTTTTTTATCGGTATTCAACTGGGTCAATCGTTCTTGATCTTTTTTAATATTATCCTGAAGAATTTTAGCTTCGCCTCGCAGTTCCTCCAAAGGCTTTTCTTTCTCTCCAATTTGAATATCCAACCCGGTCACCTGTTCAATTAAGGGGAGTAGTGTTTTGGATTTTTGCTCCAGGGCAAGAGCTTCTGTTTTTGATTTCTCGGCCAGAGTTTTTATTTGATTATAATCATTATTTAGCCTGTAAATTTTTTCCTCCTGATCTTCCCGGGTACTTTCCAGTTCAGTTAATTGAATATTAAAATGTTCTATTTGTTTTGCTTCGGCCTGAAAAGGAAGGGTGCTAAGATGCTTTTCCAAACGACCTAATTGTGGCTCTAATCGGATGAAGGCTTCATTGTGAAGATTGAGTGCTTCGTTAATCGAAGCTTTTTTGTCTTGCAAGGCTTCCAGCGTTTCGAGCCAGGATACTTGTTCCCGCACTTCCGTTAGAACGATTTGTTGGTCTTTAGATTTTTTTTGTATATTTTTTTTATCTTTTTTTAGGCTTTTTAATTCTTCAGGATTGAGTAATTTCAGCATATCCAGTTGGAGATAAAACTGCTCTAATTTTTCGCCTTCCTCTTTATTTTTTTGATAGGCTGCTGTCGAAATTTCAGAGTAAATAGCCGTCCCGGTCATTCGCTCCAGCAAGTCCGAACGCTTCTTCGCATCCGCTTTCAAAAAGGCAGCAAAATCCCCTTGAGCCAACATTACTGAACGGCAAAATCGCTCAAAATCTAATCCGGTTATTTGCTCTGTTAATATATTAACTTCTTTAATTTTTGTAGCTAAAATTTCATAATCCTCTATCTCTCCGTTCCACACCGCAATCTCTCTGTGCGGACGCCCTATATTTCCATCTGGTTTTTTTCTGGCTCGGTAAATATTCCATTTAGATAAATATTTTTTTCCCTTAGTTTCAAATAATACCTCGGCATGGCTCTCCACTTCATTGTAAGTCATTACCTCTTCGTATCCCTGATTTCTGTGAGTGCGTCCGTACAAGGCCAGGGTGATAGCATCGAGCAGAGTCGTTTTTCCCGCTCCTGTGTCCCCGGTTATAGCAAAAATTCCGGTATCTCCGATAGGGGATTGAGTAAAATCAATCGACCGTTCCAATCGAAGGGAATTGATGTTTTTTATATTTATTTTTAAAATTTTCATTAAGAGTCAGAGGTCGTTTTCATCCAGTCCAGCAGTTCCAAAAAGGTTTCTTTCAGCTGCGGCCAGTCTTCTGGGGGTTGTCCGGCACTTTCACATTTTTTTTCAAAAACTTCTATAGGTTCTAAATCAGTGAGATCAATTTCATCCACTTGAGTATCCAGGCTTTGATGGCTGGATTGCGTTCGTATTTTTAAAATTTCCAAAGGCATATCGGCTGAAAAATCCCGGAGCTCAGCATCAATGTTAGGCAAAACAGTGTCCGTTTCAATTTGCAATTCTACCCAGGCAGGAAGTTGATGTCTGGACGAAACTTTTTTTAATTTATTTTTAATTTTTTTAATGTCTCCTCTAATGCTAATTAACTGCCGGAAAGGAGGAACCGGAATTTCTTTTACTCCTTTTGCCATTTCCCGATTTTTAAATTCAATGACTTTCACGACTTTTTTATCTTCTCTTTCACTAAAACTCAATGGAATCAGGGAACCTGAATAGCGAACATGCATCAATTGGCCTACGAGCTGCGGCCGGTGCAAATGCCCCAATGCCACATAATCAAAAACGGCAGGAAAATTATCTGCATCAATATTATCTATATTTCCAATATAAATATTATCCTGCTTGCCGGAAGCCTCCGCCCCGGTGGCATATAAGTGACCAGTGGCCAGGATAGGGACATTTTTTTCCTCGTACTTTTCAGCAAGGGTTCCAATATCTCTGTAATGATTATATATTCCTTCTTTAATGCGTCCTACCCGATCCGTACCACTTTCTCCTTCTACACTGCGGCGGATATCCTGATCCCGTAGAAAAGGAACTGCAGCGACGATACATTCTATTTCATCCTTATTATTTTTTAATAATAATAATTCATCTTCAATATTTTCAGTAGCACAACCCACGATATGAATATTTTTATTTTTAAAATACTCAGAAGGAGCATTGAGCATAGAGGGAGAGTCGTGATTGCCTCCGGTGATGACCACATGGCTGCAATTTGTTTTTTCTACCCCGGCCAGAAAATTGTAATACAGGGTACGTGCCTTATTATTAGGATTGGCTATATCAAAAATATCCCCGGCTACCAGGAGTAAATCAATATTTTCCTTCCGGATAACTTCAAGCAGCCAATCCAAAGCGAATTGATGTTCTTCGTGCCGTTCCTGGTTGATAAATTTTTGTCCAAGATGCCAGTCTGCTGTGTGGAGAATTTTCATATAGCTTAAAATAATACTGGCAAATATAAGCATATTAATGATAATGTTGCAATGATGTAGTGATTGTTTGCAGGAAAAAACGAATCTTTGCTTTAACAACTAATCATATTAAACCGACGAATAGAATGTTGATTTTGCTAAGCATTCTAGTCCGGGTTCCCGTCCGGCGAGACGCCGGACGAGGCGAATATGCCTTGT
>JAHDCK010000232.1 GCA_020629915.1 Saprospiraceae bacterium | reverse complement strand
CACTTCGCTGAATTTCAAAACCTTTATTATTGGTTTCGGAAGCGGTGGACCAATTGAGTTCCACTTTCTTGTCTCTTGCAGTTGCTTCAAATTCAAGCAACTCCACAGGAACGACAGCACCCGGTCCATACAATATGACCTTGTCCGAATACAACGCTTTATTATAACCTACCTGCCACCCTGGTGGCAAACCTGTAATTTTTGCCGGATCGAAGGTGCCCGTTAAATCCCCGGAAAAATAAATGATTTCGATAATGTCCGTATCGACAAGGGCAGCGGAGTTGATTATGGTTAGTCCTCCGGAGTTGAGCATAACATCGCCGTTTATAACGAGTTGGTCATGTTCAGTGCCCGGAGTAGTACCTGTAATTTCTATTTCAAGATTGGAAGTAGATTCAAGATTTAAATTAGAATTTAGGGTTAAAATACCAGGAGATGCGCCTGGTTTTACATGAGCGCCAATGATTCCGGGTAAATTGGAGTAACTATTCAATGTACCTGTTCCCATAATAGTTGAATTGAAAGTAGTACTGAGAAAATTGTTTGTCGCATTTTGTACGGTAATAGTAGCCCCCGTTTGGATATCCAAAATGGCGTAGTTACCCATCCGGATTCCGTATCCTGAGATTTGAGTGGCACCAATTGATATAGTAGATTTGTTAATTAGATTTCCGAGCATGTATATGCCATTCGCTCCGGTGTTGTCTATGGAAATACTGCCTGTATTGTCCAGATAACTCAAGCCATTTATAAAAATACCATCTGTTCCTATACTGGTTGCCCCCATCTCAATAGAACCTTTATTGATGAAGTAGTCACTCCCTCCTGCGATTATTCCCCCCAGAAGTGTGTTGTCAATTAATATAGTTCCTGTGGATTCATTGGTAAATGTTCCTGTATTGGTAATACCATTTTGTGATATAATACCTTCATAAATGTTTAGATCTCCCTCATTTATAAATATATTTCCATTTGCTATTCCACTATATGTCGTGTTACCTATGTTTATCGTTCCGCCTGGGAGATTATTAAAGGTTCCATTTATATTTTGAATTCCATCCCTGGAAATATTATTGGCGCCTCCCGTCGTCCCAATATTAATCGTTCCCTCATTGTTGAAAGTCAGTGATGACAAAGAAATGCCATAAGTTCCGATATCATCCAATTGGATTAAGCCGGTATTCGAAAAAGAGTGGAACTCTGCCCGAATGCCCCGGGAACTAGTGCTCTCAATGTAAATGCTTCCGGTATTAGTAAATGGACGGCCAATATATAATCCTTCTGTACAATTACTTATATATATAGTTCCGTTGTTTGTAGCAGTCCCGACTAGCTGTAAGCCTCGATTTGTTGCATTGCCTGTTATATCCAATACAGCTCCCGACTCAATAGTCAAAAAACCGTAGGGGCTTTTAAGGTTGACATATTGGGCAACAGCCGTAAAGCCGTTCGGGATGATCACATTATCCCCGGAGTCGGGAATTTCGACATCATCCGTAGCAGTCGGAATATTGGCTGGGTTCCAGTTGTTGGGATCGTTCCAGGAGGTTCCGTCTCCTAAGCCGGTCCAGGAAATAGTTTGTGCAAATAGTCCTGTGGACATCATCCCCAGACATAGGGATAGTAGTAGAAATCTGAATTTCATAGCAAAAGGTTTTATAGGTTAAAAATGGTTGGTTTGTTGTTTGGAAGGGAAGGAGTAGGTGGGATTTATGTTTATAAATTTAAGGGGAAAACAAATGTTCCGCCGAGGCAATGTTAAAAAAAACTAATGCTCCAAGAAGGTTTTTTTATTATAAAATATTGATTATCAGTGATTTGTGTAAAGTTTTTCTAATGCTCTGAAAATTTTGTATTTTTGAAATAACCTGCCTGAACGAATCTCATTTTTCCAATCATTCCATTAAGCACTATGAAAAAAGCAGATCGTTTGTTTGATTTAATAGCGACCATGACGAAGTCGGAGAAGCGTTATTTTCGGTTGGCTGCTGAAGCAGATAAGAAAAATAATCATGATAAATATGTTTTGTTATTTGATTTTATCAATAAACAAAAATCCCTTCCGATAGATTATAATTCTTTTTCTAGTAAAAATAAAATTAAAAATATATATGCTTTAAAAAATGTTTTATTTAAACATCTTTTAAATGCGATAAAAAGTTATCAGGTAGAAAATGATCCCAACCTGAAAATTCGGGAAAGCATGGCGCATACTGAAATTTTGAGGAATCGAAATTTATTAGACATAGCAGGAAAATATATAGAAAAAAACAGGCAAAATGCACTCCAGGGTAATGACCCGGTATTGTATTTTCAGTTGTTAAGGCAACGGCAGTTTATCTTGTTTTATGAAGAAGATAAATTTCGAACTCAGCCCCAAAAAGTATTTGAAGAAATGGATCATTTTCTGGATTATTCCCGTTTTATGTACATCGTCGGTTCCCTTGAATATGCCCAAAATGTGATGACTTATTTTATCAATCATTTGTCCACTGCTTCTGAGCAACAACTGGAAAAAATTAAAGCCCTGCTAGTCGCTCCCGAAATGAAGGAAGTGCTCCGGTTTCCATTTTTGAAATATAAACTAATGTATTATAATAATTTATCTAATTATTATTGGCTCGTTAAAGATTTGAAAAACACTTATGTTAACAGGGAGTTAGCCTATCAGGTAGCGAAGGAGTATTACCTAAAAACAAAAGAAACCAGTCCCGCAGTTATTGCCACTATTTTGAATTTTTTTGGAACCTGTATCCATGTAAATGAATATGCCGTTTTGTATAAAGAATACCTTTGGTACAGAAAAAATATTCAGGAGGTTCAGGAAAATGTTATCGTTTTTCATTTTAGAATTTTATATGAGTATTATTTTAAAATCGCAAATGGCTCCAATTATTTTATATACGATGAAAAGGAACTAAAGAAATTTGAAATGGCTTTAGAGGCCAAAGGAAGTGTCATGGGAGATGGCGTAGGGAAATCACTCATCCTCGCAGAAGTTATTCACTATCTTTTTAAATTTAAAAAATATAAAAAATGTGTGCAATATATCTACACCTTTTTTAGAGAGGCGAAAGGAGACGTTTATAAAAAAGTATTTCTAGCCGTAGATTCTGTTCGCTTATTATGCTATTTGGAAATGGGAGATTTTGAAATTTTAAAAAATGAATATGAATATTATAAAAAACAATACGCCGAGACAGAATTTCCGCTTTTCAGAAATGCCTTCCTGGAGTTTTTTGAAAGTGTCCTTAAAAATTTTAATAAGAAAAAAACGTATAAGAAAGACTTATTTAAGAAACTAAAACCCATCGAAAAAGACCCGGCGTACTATTATTGCTTTGCGATGGTCAATTTTGAGAATTGGTAAAAAGAAAAAATTCTCCTCCATCAACAAATGTAAATGACTTTAACCTCGTATAGATTTAATTTTGTAAAAAATCTATGCTATGTTTAGGAGAATTGCTTTGGGCTTTTTAGGAGTCCTTCTTGTGGCCTTGGTCGTCATCTTGCCAGGCGGACGGAATTATGAAAAAATTATAAATAAAAATAATTTTATCTTCGGAGGCGGAAAAAAGGCCGGTGTCCGAACGTTGATTTCTACGACGGCGAATGTGGAGGTGTTGGATTTGGAATAAAATTATAAGTTTTTCAAAATATCATCCACGCTTGCCCGGTTGCGATAATCCGGATCGTAGATGGCAGTCAGGCATTTTTTATTTTCTTATCCAACCATTCTACAATTCTAAGGTTTTCAAAGCCTTCTTTTTGGTAAACATCCTCCTGCATTGAAATGAATTTATCCTTATAATTTAAAAATACCTTTTTTAGCTGTCGCTCATTGGGTGTGTTGAGTATTTTGCGGAATAGTTGAAAGAAGGTTTTTTCAAACAGGAAAACTAAATTGTTCTTTTTTAAATAATTATAAATGGAGTTTAGCTGATTGTTTAAGAGCCACTCATTTCCCAATTCATAGTGAGATATTATATATAATAAGTAAGTGGCTCTAACATATTTTTGAACTATGTTGGGTTGCCTGATTCTTAAAATTTTCTCAGCCCAGTCTAAGGCTTCGGCATATCGTTCTTTCCAAATATTTATTCTAATAAAATAAACCATTATAGTCAGCGAGGTTGTTGACATGATTTCGCCCTCAAAAAGTTCTTCAAAGTCCCGGTGTTTTTGATATTCCCGATCTGCATTTTCTATATCATAAGCCCAAATATAAAAGTAGAGTCGAAAACCGGAATGTAAAAGATATTTAAAATCAAGCGTGAGCTTTTCATCCTTTTCCTTTCTATATAAATCATGAAATATTTTATATGTTTTCTCGAACTGCATTAAATCGTTGGCTCTGCAGGTGGCAAATAAAAGATTGCTATATCTTATCACCCAACTGCGAAAATAATTGAGTCCTTCCTCCTTTGCAAAATACTGTTTAGCAAGCAGAACATCTTTCAGATTTTGGTTATAATCTTTTAAGAAAAAAGACATAGTGCTTTTTAGATAATATAACATGTTTTTTGAATACTTCGTCAGTGCCCGGCTGTCATCCTGAAACAAAGGATGCTTAGAGATTTGAACAACCCGCTCTCTAACAGAAGGGTTACGGGGAAGTCCCGGAGCCTTAGAGTAGGCATATAACTCTACGAGAAAGGTGCGATACTCTAATAAATTAAGTATATTTTTAATATAAATTTTCTCATCGCTTGTGTAGGAATAAGCCTTATGATTTAATTTTTTATAGATAACCGTTTTAATGGAAAGAGATAGAAATAAATCAAAGTGGAACTGCTCATTTTGTACAAGTTGCTGAATCAATTGTTCGAGATGAAATAAGGCTTGCTCATACATCCCTCGGTTTTTAAGAACCAGTACTTGTAGTATTTTTTTATAAAAATTATTGCTTTTAGCTTCTTCAATTTCCGTTCGGATTACCTCCTGAAGAAGGGCATTATATAAATGGGTTTTAGCAACAGGCAGATACTTGTGGTATTTTTTATTTTTAGTTTTATTTTTTAAATCGGTGTTATTTTGTATATTATTTTTTAATATTATATTGAGTAGACTAACTGAGTTTTGATGAGAGGAATGGCTTCGTTTTCTTCGTTGCCTTAAAAACCCTTTTATCGTTTTTGGGGGCAGGATATGGATTAATTCATATAATTTTTTCACCTTTTATACTAATTGTCAGGATTTATTTTTTCTGCGTACTTTGACTTTAAAGTTGTGATCCACTCTGTATAGGTTTTAGACAGTGCCATCAGTTTTTTGTTATACCTTAGTTTTCCAAAGTTGCTATGATAAGTGAAAATAGAATAATAGGTCAAAGTTTTGCCTTCAATATTATTTTTGAAATAAGTGTTTTTTTCTAATTTATTAATGCAATGTTTACAGTTGGCCGGGAGATGTTTCTTCTCAAAATGTTCTAGTAGAAATGAATTTTCTATAAAATCTATTTCGTTCGAAGCTCCGGTATGAAACTCAATTAAAAAATCTGTAAGTTTATTATATAATTGATTTTTAGTAACTGAAAAGTGCTTAACAAACTTTTCTCCCTTCAAAGATTCCTTCAATGCCTTATCATCAAATCGCTTCTGCTTCAAAATAGCATCATACAGGATTTTAAAAGCTGATTTGGTGTTCCCTTTTTGACCTTCCTGCAAAACGATTGTGAATTGCTGTTTTTCAGCTTTGCTCAAACTGTGAATTAAATCATATAAAAATCTTTTTTTATTTGTCTTTTCCATAGGTTAAGATTTCTGCCCTGCTACAATTGCTTTAAAATATCATCCACGCTCGCCCGGTTGCGGTAATCCGGATCGTAGTGCGACCATTTTATTTTTCCATCTGTCCCAATAATATACGTCGCCGGGATGGGGAGGTAAGGTTCATCATCTGCATTGTAATCCTCAATAGACGTTCCCTTCCAAACCGTAATCTTCGTGTTATATCCATCCGTCACCTTAAACGTCACGCCGTACTGATCCATAATGACATGCTTATTATCGCTGATGAAAGGAACGTCCAGCCCGGTGTCCTTATTCATCTTGTCCCGGTAGTCCGGCCCCTCCGGAGCGATGGCCAGGACGGTCGCACCTTTCGCTTTCACTTCACTCAGCCGTCCCGCAAATTCCGATAAATGCCGGTCGCAAATCGGACACCAGTAACCTCTGTAAAAAACCAGAACCACGGGGCCTTTTTCCGTCAGGTTGGATAGTTCTATCAGTTCGCCGTTTTGATCTTTGGCTTTGAAGTTGGGGGCAGGGGTTCCGTTCGGGAGCGGTTTTAAATTTTCCAAACTCTCCGCAGAAATACCCAGTTTTTTATAATTTACATTGGGATCCATCGTATTTGTATTATTAGATTTTGTTTGAGTTGTTTTGCAATTAAAATTTATAAATATTAAAAATAACAGTAAAATGTAGAAGGTTTTATTAGAATTCATGATTTAAATTTTATTCCAAAGGTAAGCGATTATTTTCAATCAAACTGTTCAAGGTCTGACGAAATATCTCCTGTAGCTTTGCTTGTATATTTATTTCTTTTTTATAATTAAAACTCAATTCCTTCGCGTGCAACATCATCTTCGTCAAACCAAATTTCTCCTTCCACAAGCGATTTTGTTTATTACAACCATGTGGCCGATCGCCCAGGATAGGATGCCGAATATGGGCTAAGTGTTTTCGGATTTGGTGAAAGCGCCCGGTCCTTGGGCGAAGTTCTAAAAGGGAGTAACGCGAAGTCAAAAATTGGCCGTGCGGCAAAGGTATTTCAAATTCTCGTATAGCTTTAAAATACGTTTGTGCGTCCTGTGTTTTGCCGTCGTTCTTCAAAGCATAATCGATCAGCCCCTCCTTTTCTTTAAGCCATCCACGCACAATAGCTATATACGTTTTTTTTATCTTTCTTTCCTGAAATAAAATAGCCAACTCCGAATTGGCCTCCGGCGTTTTGGCAAAAAGCAAAACGCCAGAGGTTTTTCTATCCAGCCGATGAACTGGATACACCTTCTGACCAATTTGATCCCGCAACAATTGCACCGCAAATTCCGTCGCATCCGCCGCAATCTTTGAGCGATGCACCAGCAAACCATGTGGTTTGTTGATTGCAACTAATTCCTCTGAATCATATATGATTTCTAATGATCGGATGGTTAATTGTTTTTTCTGACGAGAAGACTAATGCTGGTATCTTGTTTTCTGCCATAAGCCCCGTTAAAAGTAATCAGGTGACCATCGACAACTACCGAATCAGAAAGGTCTTTGCGCTCCTTGTCCGGGTAGGCGAGCTTGTGGGTAGAAACGCCACTCGGAGCAGTTACCTTTAATTCTGCTACGACTTCCCCGGCCCTGATGCAATTCACACCCGGAGGGCAACGGCTATCTTGTATAGAAATTATTTCTATAGAAAATTTACTCAAAGCATTAGAGGAGAAATGTCCCTTCATCAGACGAAAGGATTCATCCAGATTGAATGTTTTCATATTCATGGGCGGAAATTTATTTTTGCCGGGGTCTTCCGTTCTTGTCGTTGTTTCTTCTGGTTTGGGTTTACTGTCCGGTTGGGGCTTAGGCGTGAAAACTTTTCCATCCTTACCCGTATCTCTCTCGGAAGTTGATTCCGTTCTTTTCTCTTTTTGAGTTTCCACTTTGGCCACTTCCGTTTTTTCATTCGGGGAAGGAAAGGTATCTCTAGTCACCCGATGCCCGGTCACCTCATCGGAATTGTCCGTGACTTTTTTATTGCCACAGGCACAGGTTGTTAATATAATTAAAAAAACAATTAGATT
>JAHDCK010000231.1 GCA_020629915.1 Saprospiraceae bacterium | reverse complement strand
CGATAACCGATCAGGTCACCATTGATGTAACGCCAGCTTATGATTTGGATATTGAGTTGGGGCCTGGTCAAAATACCTTGATATGTCCGGGTGAAGCTGTGGACTTAACCGCTACTACTGAAGCTCCGAATCCCACCTATGGTTGGGACAATGGCCTGGGGAACGGCGCTTCTCATACGGTTATGCCGAATACCACCACAACTTACAATGTTACGGTTGCTTATGGTGAATGCTCCGTTACCAATTCTATTACCATCATTGTTTTGAATCCGCCCTCTGTTGCCGCGGTGATAAATGATGCAACTATTTGCCCGGGTGGTTCTATTGAATTACAGCCTGGTGGTGGACAGAATAACGTCACTTATACTTGGACGCTTCAGGATGGAACAGTTGTCAGTAATGACAATAATCCAACTGTTTCACCCGATACGATGACCACTTATATCGTAACCGCCACCAATTCTGAAAACTGTACGAATTCAACAGAAGTGACGATTTCTATTGCAGATCTTAGTATGAATGTGCTGGAAGATACCGTTGTAGTTTGCGAGGATGGTTCCGTGTCTATTGAAGCAGAAGGCACCGGAGGAAATACCTGGAGCTGGACACCTAATAATAATATCAACGGAGCTAATACCTCCGCTCCAACCGTCAGTCCGAATGTTAATCCGACTTTATATATTGCAGAATATTCTATCAATGGAAATTGCCCGGTGTATGATTCTGTTGTGGTTATTGTGGGTGGAACGTTTGATATAGATATCCTGACGATGGATACCACTATTTTCCAGGGGAATACCATTATCTTAAATACGAGTATTGACACTCTTTCCACAAATCCAATAACCGGACTGATGTATGAATGGAATCCAGCGGATTGGGTGCTTACAGGTAATGACCCAGCCAATCCAGCTGCAACTCCCTTAGAAGACATTACTTATACAGTCACCGCAATTTCTGCTGAAGGCTGCGAGGCGACTTCAAATTCTATCAACATAACCGTCATCCCTCCCCAATATGATATGCCAAATGCCTTTACGCCAAATGGAGATGAGGACAATGATTATTTCCGGCCTGTTTTTTCTGATGGTGCGGTAATTGAAATTGAAGAATTTAAAATATTTGACCGGTGGGGGCAAATGGTTTACAACAATGAAAGCACTAACGGATGGAATGGACGATTTAAAGATAAGCCCATGCCACAGGATGCTTATGTTTACATGATTGTTTTAAAATTGCCCAACGGAGAATTAATCAATCTCAAGGGAGATTTGACATTGCTAAGATAATAATATTATAAAAAATAATTTAAAAAGGAGAGATAAAATAAAAATTATCTCTCCTTTTTTATTTTAAATGCCTACCTTTGAATCCCGTAATAAAAACAACAAATGACCAAATATATTTTTGTTACGGGTGGTGTAACTTCTTCTCTTGGGAAGGGTATTATTTCTGCCTCGTTAGCCAAGCTCCTGCAGGAACGCGGATTCACTGTTACCATTCAAAAACTTGATCCTTATATCAATGTCGATCCAGGCACACTCAATCCTTATGAGCATGGAGAATGCTACGTAACGGAGGATGGAGCCGAAACCGATTTGGATTTGGGACACTATGAGCGATTTTTAAATATCCCTACTTCGCAAGCTAATAATGTTACGACGGGTAGAATTTATCAAACCGTCATAGAAAAAGAAAGGCGGGGAGATTTTCTTGGAAAAACCGTGCAAGTCATCCCTCACATTACGGATGAAATCAAGCAGCGAATTCAACTCATTTCTAAAGAAAACAAATACGAAATAATCATAACTGAAATTGGGGGAACAGTAGGCGACATCGAATCTCTACCCTACCTGGAAGCTATCCGTCAATTGCGTTGGGATCTGGGAGAGCATAATAGTTTAGTGATTCACCTCACGCTCATCCCCTATCTAAGTGCCGCTAAGGAACTCAAGACAAAACCCACTCAGCATTCCGTCAAGGAATTACAAAAGGCCGGAATTCAACCGGATATTTTGGTTTGCCGTACCGAACATACCATAAGTGATGATATACGTAAAAAACTTGCATTATTTTGCAACGTGAGTAAAAAGGATGTCATGGAGGCCATTGATGCGCCTACGATTTACGATGTTCCTGTTTTAATGCAAAAGGAAAAACTGGATAAACGGGTTCTAAAAAAATTATCCCTAAGATTAGGGAAAGATCCAAAACTGGTGCAATGGAAACAGTTTTTACAAAAGCTAAAATGCCCTAAAAAAACGGTAACGATAGGCTTAGTAGGAAAATACAACGAGTTACAGGATGCTTATAAATCTATATATGAATCTTTTATACATTCAGGAGCTGTGAATGAATGTAAGGTAAAAGTAATCCCATTACACTCTGGTGATATTTCTAAAAAAAATATTGCAAAAAAACTAAAAGGGCTCAGTGGTATTTTAGTAGCTCCAGGCTTTGGAGAACGCGGTATTAAGGGGAAGCTCATCGCCATTCAATATGTAAGAGAAAAAAATATTCCATTTTTTGGTATATGCCTGGGTATGCAATGCGCTGTGGTGGAGTACGCCAAAAATGTTTTAAAAATAAAAAATGCTGCCTCGGCAGAAGTCCATCCCAAAACTCCTCATCCCGTTATTGATTTGATGCAAAAGCAAAAGAAAATTATTAACCTTGGAGGAACTATGCGATTAGGCGCTTTCAAGTGCCATATTCTACCGCAGACAAAATCACAAAATATTTATAAGAAAAATGCTATTTCGGAAAGACACAGGCATAGGTATGAATTTAATAATAAATATTTAAATACTTTTTCAGCTTCTCATTTAAAACCTGTAGGTATCAACCCGGAGTCGGAGTTAGTAGAAATTGTGGAGCACACGCAACACCCCTGGTTCATTGGTGTACAGTTTCACCCCGAGCTAAAAAGTACAGTTGAAAACCCTCACCCGCTTTTTGTTAGTTTTGTAAAGGCTTGTTTGGACTACCAGGCCAGAAAAAAATAAGCCCAATCAATTACTTTTTCATTAAATAGAAGTCTAAAGAAGGGTTTTAAAAATCAATCTATGAGTAGTATAATAAGTGCCGAAATTCAGGAATACCGCCTGAAAATAGAAGAAATCGTCAAGGATCTTCACCAAATGACCATTGATATTGGTCATGAGGAGTTGTCTCAAACCGTCAGTGATTTGCGGAATCGCATTCAGGAACCGTTTATGTTTGTCATCGTGGGAGAAGTGAAAGCGGGGAAGAGCAGTTTTATCAATGCCCTGCTGGAAAGTAAGGAAGAAATATGTAAGGTGGCTCCCGATCCCTGCACGGATACCATCCAACAAATTCTTTATGGTGAAACCGAACAGCGCATTGTTATTAATGAACATTTGCACAAAATATTAATGCCCATTGATATATTAAATGAAATTGCAATTGTTGATACTCCCGGTACGAATACCATTTCTCAACACCACCAGGAAATTACAGAACGTTTTGTGCCAGCCTCAGATTTAATTGTCTTTGTCTTTGAGGCCAAAAATCCTTACCGCCAATCCGCCTGGGATTTCTTTGATTATATTCATTCTGACTGGCGCAAAAAAATCATATTTGTTTTGCAGCAATCCGATTTAATGGAACCAGACGATCTCAAAGTCAATATTGAAGGCGTTAAAAGCTATGCTGCAAAAAAAGGCATTGAACAACCGTTAGTCTTCGCCCTTTCTGCCAAGATGGAACAAGCCGGAAATGCAGAAAGTGGGTTCCTTCCTCTTCGCGAACATATTACAAAAAATATAACAGGAGGGAAAGCACCATTTTTGAAGCTCCAAAACAATATAGAAATTTCGCATAATATAAATGAGCGTATAAAAAGCGGATTGGATACCCGTTCAGCTCAGTACAAAGCCGATGTGGAGTTTCGGCAGGACATTACCGGCACACTAAACGACCAGGAAAAACGATCCAGCTATCAGGTGGATACTTTGGTAGAAAATTTGCTGGCCGGATACGATCGGATAACGAATAAAACAGAAGCAGAACTCAGTGAGGGGTTATCATTTTTCACCCTGGTGCGTCGTTCCTTTATGTCTATTTTTTCTAAAAAAGAATCTGCTCAGATTTGGTTGAGTGAATTGTCTACCAATATGGAACACGACTTAAACAAAGTATTGAGTGAAAAACTGAATGATGGTGTGGATGACATTGCGGAAAGTATACAGCAGATGGCGAAGATGATCGACTTGAAAATTCAAAATTCAAAATCTATATTGAAGAACAACCACGAAATTTTTGGAGATATTGCAGACAGGCGAAGTAATGTGCTTCGGGATTTGCAGGAGCAGTTTTCCAAATTTCTCAATCGGGAAGAAAGTTTTTGGGATGCCGATCTCCTTCCCGGAGAATCTGATTTTTCTCCGAATATTGCAACCGGCAGCGGGCTGGCTGTCATTGGGGTTGTTCTGGCAACTGTTACGAAGGGAATGGTCATGGATATTACGGGTGGAATACTCACGGCTGTCGGATTGGTTTTTGCCGGCGTCACGGTTGGGTTAAAAAGAAATAAAATCCTGCAAAGTTACCGGGAAGAAATTGCCAAAGGGCGGGATGGCTTAGAAAGTGAGATTAGTTCTAAGTTAAAAAATTATATTAATAAAATTAAGAAGCGTATAGATTCCAATTTCTCTGATTTTGATGCAATGCTTGAGGTAGAACAAAAACAGATTGAAAAAATCGGGGAAAAACATGAACAAATAGAGAACCGATTGAGCGAAATAAACGTTGAGCTGCCAAAGGAATAAAGTAAAAATGGCAACTTTTAGAAAAGCAAAAAAAGAAGAATTAAAACAAATTGCTCATTTTATCGGGCAAATCAATCATAGCAATCTTTGCCTTCATTGTGTCGCAAATGCAGAAGACATATATAAAAATATGTATGAATGGCTGGACAACCCCGAAGACTTTATTGTTGTAGCAGAAGAAGACGGACAACTCGTTGGCGCACTCTGTAATACAGATTACGAAATCCCGGATAAGGAAGGCTGGCTGTGGGGACCTTTTATTAAGCATTCTAATTATACAAAAATTGCTAATGGATTGTGGGATACACTCCACAACATCACCCCTGGAATATTGAAACTTAATATATACGTAAGGATTGAAAACAAAGAAGCAATTGAATACTACGCTTCCAAAGGATTTAAAACCACGAGCCTTGCGCATCTGTATAAAATTGAAAAAAGCAGGTTTCAAAATTTCCAATCAAAACATTCCATTAGCATTTTAGAAGAGCAGGATTTTAATGATTTTAAAAAACTTCACGAATTGGCCTTCCCCGGTGCTTATCATACCGCTCAACAAATAACAGAGCTCTCCAAAGAAAAAAATATTATATATACGATAAAAGACGGTAGATATCTCCTAGGGTATTTACATGCTGAAGCTCAGGATGCACCGCCGAATGGATACGTCCATTTTTTGGCTATTGATCCGGCTGCAAGGCGAAAAGGACTAGGAAAAAACTTACTAGGACATTCCTTAAACTGGTTTTTTAATGATAAGAATTTGAAAACTGTAACGCTTACAGTTAAAGATGACAATCCCGCAAGAAAATTATATGAAAGTGTTGGATTTGTTTTGGAATATTCCGGAAATGGAATGACCTGGAAAGCAACAAAATAGCTTTTTTTATGATACCTCTATCTTGTTTAAGTAACCGGCCACAATAATCTTTAAAATACTTTGAACATTATTATGTCCAGTTACTTATTTCCTTTTTTTTAAAAACTTTTTACAAATGCGATACACATTTGAAAAAGTATTAGATTTATTTTCTTTGGTAAACCTTTTCAATTCTACCCAAATAGCTTTTTCAATATCTTCCTCTGCCTGAGGCTTTAAAATCATTTCGCTCGTATTCATCTTATACCAATGTGACAATTTAATACATCGCTTGCCAGAGCGATTTCGATAAACGTGTCGGGTCACGCCAATTTTTTCTCCGAGATCTATTTCCTGCAATCCCGTTTCTTCCTGAACCTCCCTCACCGCAGCCTGGCTTTCCGTTTCGCCCGGATCAATTTTCCCCTTTGGCAAATCCCAGGCCCCACGCCTGTAAATCATTAGTATATCTTTATTTTTATTTTCTACAATACCACCTCCCGCTTCAACAATTTTAAAGTAACTGCAAAAATCTAAAAATAATTGTTCTACATCTTCGTGATATAATGTAACTGATTTATACTTATTAGATTTTTCCAACATATCAATATAAGCCATCAAACTGTTTCGCTGGCCAGAATACCGAGCTACGAGCTTGTCCGGAGCCATTTGTTTGTTTTTCCCCTTTTGCTCAGGCAAAAATTTTATATAACTTTTATCAAAGTAAATTCTATGCATTTTGGTTACGTTTTTCGGCCAGGAGATAAAGCACGGCCATTCGAATAGCGACGCCGTTCTCCACCTGATCCAATATAATAGACTGTTTGGAGTCCGCTACGTCACTCGTAATTTCAACTCCCCGATTAATTGGGCCCGGATGCATGATAACAATTTCTTTATCGAGGCTATCCAGCAAAGATTTATCCACACCAAAATAAAGGCCATATTCCCGGAGGGACGGGATATATTTTATATCCTGCCGTTCCAGTTGAATGCGGAGGATATTCGCTACATCACACCACTCTAAAGCTTTTTTGATATCGTATTCCACCCCTACTCCCAGCTCGGGCAAATGCTTTGGAATCAAAGTGGGCGGACCACAAACTTTAACCTTCGCACCCATCTTTTGCAGGCAAAAAATATTGCTCAGGGCCACCCGGGAATGCTTGATATCTCCGCAAATCACTACTTTGACATCTTGGAGGGTTCCCAGTTTTTCACGGATAGAAAAGGCATCCAGTAAGGCTTGAGTAGGGTGTTCATGGGTGCCATCTCCGGCATTGATGATGCTGGCATCAATGTGTTGACTGAGGAAATGATGTGCCCCCGGTGCCGGATGCCGCATGACTACAATATCCACTTTCATCGACAAAATATTGTTGACAGTATCCAAGAGGGTTTCTCCTTTTTTGACGGAGGAGGAAGCCGCTGAGAAGTTGACCACATCAGCAGAAAGGCGTTTTTCAGCGAGTTCGAAGGAGATTCGCGTTCGGGTGGAATTTTCAAAAAAAAGGTTGGCAACGGTAGTGTCTCGCAGGGAAGGGACTTTTTTTATTGGTCGATTTATCACCTCCTTGAACTGCTCAGCTGTATTAAAGATAAGTTGTATATCCTCTTTCGTGATATTTTTAATTCCCAGGAGATGTGGACTACTAAGCATGATGTCTTTGCGTTATTCCGGGGGCTAAAATTACATTTTTTTCTTTTGGAGTAAAAATGCAGGACGAATTTTCATGGGGTTATTTTTATTATAAATCCTATCCAGCAAATCTTTGTCTTTATCCTGTTCCACCAAAGCTACAAATTTTTGCCAATCTGCCTCTTTGAGCAAGGTGTATTCCAGCCCTACGGAATAGGTTTTTTTATTGGGTAAATAATATTGAAATGCCTGAGGACGGATACCAATGGCAATTCGCCAGAGCTGATCTTGTGGTATTTTATATTCCGGCAACCAGGGCATCGCATCAATTTTTAATGTATAGGTAAAATACTCGGCTAATGCATTTGGAGCAATGACGAGTTTGGCTGTTGATAAATGAGGTTCACATTTTTGGGTGATTTGAGCATAGTAAGCGTAGGGCGGATCTTGCTGTTCAGGTTGATAGCTTTTCCAGGTAAAAAAGGTTGCCATAAGCAGTAAAACAGAAAATATATTGCAAGTTTTATTATTAATTTTTTTGTAAAATACTAAGGCGCAAAAAGGGATCAATAAAACACCCAG
>JAHDCK010000230.1 GCA_020629915.1 Saprospiraceae bacterium | reverse complement strand
TTCTTTTTTTTAGTATAAAAACATGTATTCGTAAAAAGAATATTTTGTTATTGCCGCTTTTGATGATGGGATTTTTTGGATTGCATGTTAGTTATGGATTGGGAAGTTGGGTGGGGTTGTGGAAGGCATTTTTTGTGATATAAAAAACCTCCACCCGAAAACGAGTGAAGGCTCCTCAAAATTTATATCTAACTATTCCTTATTTTAAAAACTCCAAACTGCTCTTGACAAAAGCCGTCAGGTCTGCACCCTTTAGCATATTTTGATTTAATAATGCTAAATTGTATAAGTGTTTAGTAAATGCGTCTTTCTTCTCCGCACTTTTCATCTTGATGAGTTTGTCAGAAATCAATGGATGGTTAGTATTCACCACGACGTTGTGCATATCCGGCATCGCTCCCATGTTCATGCCTTGAAGTTGTTGCATCTCCTTCATCCGACGCATGAATTCCGGCTTGGTGATCACCACAGGCGGCGTAGAATCGGGAAGAGCTTTAAGCACAATGCTGCCCCCTTTCTCTCCAACCTGCGCTTCAAAAAGCGTCTTGACTTTTTCCTGCATTTTTTCGCTTAAAACGGATTCTCTCGTTTCATCTTTTTGCACGAGGTTATCCACCGTTTCAGAATCTACCCGCACGAAGGTGAAGTCTCCGCCTTTGTGTTCCAGGTGCTGCATAAAGTGATTGTCAATCACATTATCAAACTGCAAAACATCATATCCATAATCTCTTGTGGCTTCGATGAAGCTGTGATGCTCCTGCTTATTATTGGTATAAACGGCAATGATCTTATTATGCTTATCGGTTTGATTTTCCTTGATAGAATCCTTGTATTCTTCTAAGGTAAAATACTTATCATCGAGGTTTTGCAGCAAGACAAACTTCTTCGCTTGCTCATCAAATTTCTCTTCCGTCATCATGCCATATTTGATAAAGGCACTGATGTCATTCCATTTTTCTTCAAATCCTTCCCGGTCATTCTTAAATAACTCACTTAATTTCCCGGCTACCTTTTTAGTGATATAACCGGTAATCTTCTTAACGTTCTTGTCGCTTTGCAAATAACTTCTGGACACATTCAATGGAATATCCGGCGAGTCGATCACCCCGTGGAGTAATGTCAAAAATTCAGGTACAATTTCCTTCACCTCATCCGTCACGTAAACCTGATTGGAATACAACTGGATTTTGTTTTTCTGGATTTCCATCGTGTTCATCACCTTGGGGAAATACAAAATCCCGGTCAGGTTAAATGGATATTCTATATTTAGATGAATCCAAAAATGAGGTTCCGGAGAGAATGGATAAAGTTCATTATAAAAACTAATATAATCCTCATCCTTCAAATCATTGGGTGATTTTTTCCAGATTGGATTGGGATTATTGATGATATTGTCTTCTACAATTTCTACAGTCTCCTCGCTATCCTCTTCTTTTGGCTCCGTTCGGGTGGTTGTTCCGAACTTAATTTCCACAGGAAGGAAGCGGCAGTATTTTTTGAGCAGTCCTTCTATGCGACTTTCCTCCAGGTATTCCTTGCTATCTTCGCTGATGTGCAAAATAATTTCCGTTCCCCGCTCTTTTTTATCATTTTTTTCGAGGGTATATTCAGGAGATCCTGTACAAGTCCAGGTCACTCCACCAGCTTTCCCTTTAAATGATTTTGTGACAACTTCCACTTTGTCAGCCACCATAAAAGCCGAGTAAAAACCAAGGCCAAAATGTCCGATGATTTGACTGTCGTCCTTGTATTTTTCCAGGAACTCCTGCGCACTTGAGAAAGCGACCTGATTGAGGTATTTCATGACTTCCTCCTCGCTCATACCGATTCCCTTGTCCTTGATGTGTAAGGTTCCGGCCTCAGTGTTTACAGAAATTTCAATGGTTGTATCCCCGATTTCTCCCTTGACTTCTCCCTTTAAGGCTAGTGTTTTTAGCTTGGAAGTAGCATCTACGGCATTAGCGATTAGCTCTCGGAGGAAAATCTCCTGGTCAGAATATAAAAATTGTTTGATGATCGGAAAGATGTTTTCCGTCTGAACAGATATGTTACCTTTTTGCATGTTGTACTGGTTTTTTCTCTTTCTGTTTTCAAATGCTGTGCCATGCCCTTTTTTCTGACATCCTGTCCTTTTTGGTAAAAAATTTTGAGTGAATTGTGACAAGGTAACTTGCGGATATTGTTAGAAATTTAAAATTCTAATTTTAATAAAATTAAAATTTTAGACGTCACAAATCAGGACTTTTTTTTCAAAAAAGAAGGCACAGAGGCACTATCCTTGTAATGCTTTAAGCAAGCAATTAAGGAAAATTTTTTAGGGTGTATTTAAATCTAATGTAAAATGAAAATTAATGGTAATGACATAAAAAATTTAGTGACCCGCTTCTTCTACGAGGAAGACGAATTGCGATTTCAAATCATTCTTCACCTGGGATTAAACAAATCTGTTTTCTATCAGGAATTTAATGACTATTTGAAATATAAGAAAGTATTCAATGAGTTGCTTTCCGCCAAATCTGAAAATGCGGCTGTAGTCGTACCCCTTTTTAGTGGTGGTGAGCACGCACAAGATAAGAGAGCATAGCTCTCCCTAGCGAGTGAGGCTGGCCTGTCGGGGGGTTAGGCCGGTTTCCTCCTTTTTTTAAAAATTAATTGAAAATCTTTTTATAGATAACCGAAAAAAATAAATATGAAGATTTGGGTGCCTGATGAGGTATCCAGTAGTGAGTGAGGCTGATCTGCTGGGGGGTAAGGTCAGCTCTCCTCTTTTTAGAGATAAGAATGTAGAATGTAAAATGCCCTCATTTTACATTCTACATTCTTAATTACTGCGCTTCTCTCACCATCAATTGAAATCCATTCCCGTGGATATTGATAATTTCAATATTGGTATCTTCCTTTAAGTATTTCCGCAACTTCGTTACAAAAACATCCATACTTCGAGCGGTGAAGTAATTGTCTTCGCCCCAGATTTTAGTCAATGCTTCTGAGCGGGGCAGGATGTCATTCATGTGCATACAAAACATCTTGAGTAGCTGCGCCTCCTTCGGAGACAATTTATCTTTATGTTCTCCTCTGGTGAGAATGCGAAGCGGGAAGTTGAAGTGATATTGGCCAATGTTAAATTCTTTGGGTTCTTCCTTGGGTTCGGCCTTGGCTTGACTTCTTTTCAGGACGGCCTGGATGCGATACAGTAATTCTTCAGAATTAAACGGCTTGGAGATATAATCATCCGCCCCAATTTTAAATCCCTGGATAATATCTTCTTTCAGTGTTTTAGCCGTTAGAAAAATAACCGGAATGGTTCCATTTTTCTCCCGGATTTCCTGAGCAACGGTAAACCCATCTTTTTTAGGCATCATCACATCGAGGATGCAGAGGTCAAATTCCCCTTTATTAAAACTCGTAATCCCGGCTTCTCCGTCGGTCGCCAGCGTTACATCAAAGTCATGCATTTCGAGATACGATCTTAGTACATCTCCAAAATTCTGATCGTCCTCTACCAGAAGTATTCTCGTTGATTCTCCCATTTGTTTGTTTTTAAAATTCTTTTATTATAAACTTAAAAATGTTAATATTTAAATTGGTTAAAACACAATATTATACATTTTTTCAATGAAATGCTACCTATTTTCTACGTGGAAGGGAAAAAACAGGATAAACTTACTTCCCTTTCCCAACTCGCTCTTCACATCAATTTGACCTTTATGAGCCGTAATAATGACTTTCACGTAGCTCAGACCCAGGCCAAATCCCTTCACATCATGGCGGTTTCCGGTGTGGACCCGATAAAATTTATCGAAAATTCGCTTCCTTGCTTCCGCATCCATCCCGATTCCATTATCCTCGATCTCAATTTGAACGCCATTCGGGGCATTTTTAGTACGAACGATTATTTTAGGTTTTTCAGGAGAATATTTATTGGCATTATCCAGCAGATTGTGGATAACATTACTAATATGGGTCAGGTCTCCCTGGATCATATATTTATCCGCATTGAGTTCCGTGATGATTTCTCCTTGTTTTTTCTCTACCTGTAAACTGATATTTTTTGTAGCTGCCTCAATGACCTGATGGAGGTCAATGTCTTTATAATTGAGTTTGAATTTACTTTTATCCAGCAAGGCCATTTGCAAAACCTTTTCCACCTGGCTGTTCATGCGTTTGTTTTCCGCTTTTATAATACTGGCGAAACGCTTCACCTTATCCGTATTTCCCAAAATCATCGGACTTGTTATAGAATCCGCTGCCAGAGAAATCGTAGCAATCGGCGTTTTAAATTCATGCGTCATATTATTAATAAAATCCGTTTTGATCTCAGATAATTTTTTCTGTTCAAATATGACATAAATGGTATAACCAAAACAAAATAAAACAATTCCTATAAATAAAATTGTGCTTAGCAAGGAAGGTAAAACCGATTGCCATACAAATTCCGACTTGCCTGGAAAGAATAGCATCAGGTAACCCGGCGTATTAAAGTCAGTAGGAAACAACCGAACCCGATAAGGAGAATTGTACAACATTTGCAGGCCCTCTTTAGCCAGAGCCGGGTGCTCATCTTCACAGACATACTGCTGTGTAAAAACAAATCGCTGACTCGGGGCGGAAAAAATCCCATAATTAAAATCTAAATCTATTCCTTTATCAGCTAGTTCAGTTACAAGTAGTTCTTCCAGTTTCCCAATATCCAATCGCTGGTCAATAGGCTTGGGAGCCACGACTCGCTTCGCCATGGTGATTTCCAGTTGTCGCTGGATCGCTTCGTATTGTCCCTGTTGCAAAAAGACCTCCCGATTGAGTCGCTGACTGTCCATGGGCATCAGGTCCATTTTCAAATCCGAAGTAATAACTTTAGAACTGGATTGAAACAAGGAGAAAAAACTATTGGCGGGAGCATTGGCATTATTGTTAAATGCCTGTTGGAGTGTGGCATCAATTTCGTATTGCTCCAATTGTTTAGCCACAGAACTCAAGACAGAAATAACACTCTTGTCAAACTGCTTTTCGTTCAATTTGGTGTACCAGTTGATCCAATACGCCTGCATCAGGACGATACCCAACACAGCGACTGTCATCAGACCAATGATTGCCCAAATTGCTTTTTTACTCATTAGAATTTATGTTTTAAAAAATAGCCAATGTCATTTAAAAAAGATTAAACTCAAATGGCTTCTAAGGTAAGAAGGCTTTTATTTAACTCCAAATCTACCGATATTGCAAGGGGAAAGTTTTGGTTTAACAGCAATTTAACGTTTCATTAACCGAGTTTCGGCATGGATCATGATTACATTTGTATTGTTCGTTAGAACTAAAATAATTAGTAGTTTTAAAATTTAAACTCAGAAAGCAATTTTATATTTGATAATTTTACATTAAAAAGTTTCTCTTATGAAAGCACTTCAATTTAAAATCGGATTCGGCCTTTGGGCAATGGTCTGTTTATTTTGTGTAGGTATTTTGAATCCTATTTACAGCCAAAGCGACAATAAAATTGTCATCGTCAAGGAATATGTAGATGAAAATGGTAATAAAAAAGTAGAGCGCATTGAAAAAACCGGTGCAGAGGCCGATGAGTTTATTCAGGAGCATCAAACGGAGGATGGAATGATTCGTATTGATATTGATGCGAATGAAAGTGCCGGAAAATCCATGCAAAAAGAAATCCGTGTCATGAAATTCAAATCCGAAAACGGAGAGGAAATCGAACTCGAAGGAGATGTGGATTGGAATACAATACAAAAAGAATTACCCGCCGACATTCGGGAAAAAATTAAAGAAATGAATGTTGCTCCCGGCGAAAAAAATGTTCGTATCCTGAAATTAGGAGAAGGAAGTCAGGACGTAGATGTGGATTTGAGAGATGGTCAATATCAAATTAGAATTGATAAAGATGGCGACGTTCAGGAATTTAAGGGAGCAGGAGATATCCCGGATGATATTCGTCAGCGATTGGAAGATATGCAAATTCAGTTTGGAACAGGCGGCAACTGCGGTATCGTTCAAAACCAAAAATTTGATAATGGAAATAAAGCTTTCATGGGGATTGTCATGGAGAAAAAAGTGGAAGTAGAAAATGGAGAAACTTTTGATTCAGGCGTAGTCATCACAGAAGTTGTCAAAGACAGCGGAGCAGAGAAAGCCGGACTACAGGAAGGTGACCAAATCAAATCTGTGGATAATGCCAATGCCGATTCTATGGAAGATGTCATCGATGCACTGAAAGGAAAAAAAATAGGTGATGTCGTTCTTGTAAAATACGTGCGTAATGGCCAAAAAGGACAAGCTAGCGTAACCTTACAAGCCAGACCCCAAAAAAATTCTTACGCTCAGGTGTATAAATTTAAGCGAGGAGGAGATTGTTATCCCGGATGTTGTAAGGACTGGAAAAAATGCTGCGACGAAAAGGGAAATGCTAAAAGAGATGAAAACAAACCTTACCTTGGCGTAACTGTCGTTTCTATTGAAAACGAGAATGGTGTAGAAATCATCGATACCTATAAGGAAGAAGCAGCAGCCGAGGCTGGATTACAGTCTGGTGATGTCATTACAAAAATAGGTCGCAAAGAAGTGAATGCTCACAGCGAACTGGTAGAAGCACTAAGTGATTACAAGCCAGGGGAAGTAGTGAAAGTAACTTACCTGCGAGATGGCGACCGGGAAAGAGCAAAAGTAACACTCGGTGCTTATCCAATGACTGCAAAGTTTGATTGTTGTGCAAGTGGGCCTTGTTGTTCTAAGAAAGAATGCCCAAGCAGCTCTTGTTGCCCAGGCAGTGGAAAGAAAGAGGAAAATAATAATATTTCTACGGAAGATTTGATTGGTGCGCCTGAAGTGGGAACCAATACACTGGAGCTACAGGAAATGAATCTTTTCCCCAATCCAACCGATGGCAGTTTCCGTTTGAATTTCCGTTCTGCTGAATCTTTGCCGACGACGATTAGTGTGGTGGATATCAACGGGAAAGAAGTTTACCGGGATGAGTTGAGAACTTTTAACGGGAATTACTCTGAAGAAATTAATATCTCTGCAAACGGGACGGGTATTTACTTTGTAAATATTTTACAGGGAGATAAAAAATATACAGAAAAAGTTGTTGTAAAATAATACTCTTTCTAATTATAAAAAAATGCGCAATGCAATTTCTCGCATTGCGCATTTTTTTATGATTGAAATTCAGTTATAAAGTCCAATCATTGCGACTAACTAATTCCGAATGAGGTTTGCGAGTGGGTGCAGCATGTTCCCGCTCCCGCAAATCATCGGGCAAGGTTGCCGCATCACCGAGATAGCCGATAGCCATCCCCGCTACAATATCGTAATCTTCCCCAATCTCCAACACATTGCGCAATACATCCGGTTCGATACCGGCCATTTGATGTAAGTAAAGATCCATTTCGGTTGCTTGCAGTGAAAGATAAGCTGCTGCTTGTCCGGCATCATACCAGGCATAAGCATTGGGTTTTCCGTTATGGTCAAATGTTTTTTTAGCTAATACAAAGACGAGAAGCGGTGCCTTGGCGGCCCATTTTTGATTCCAGGGATTGAGTCCCTGTGCAATTTTATCATAGGCATCCGAATGGTCTTTTGTGGCATAAACAAATCGCCAGGGTTGTGCATTAAAGGCAGATGGTGCCCAGCGCGCAGCTTCAAACAAACGATTGATTTTCTCAGTTTCTATGAGTTTATCAGAAAAAGCTCTGGGACTCCAGCGTTTTTCTATAGTACTCAAGACGGGAAATTGAATTTCTTTTGCAGGTTTCATATTTTAGTTGTTTTTATAATAATTTTAAAAAGTACAATAAACTGATTGAAGTTAAATAATTAACCGCCGAACTTCTCCTAAAGCATCCTGCCCTGAAACTGTCAGGTGGAAC
>JAHDCK010000229.1 GCA_020629915.1 Saprospiraceae bacterium | reverse complement strand
CAGAAACAGCAACGTCAGTAACAGTTTCAAATTCCATGTTTACATTGAAAGTTACTGTAGCCATTGGTGGTGGCAGTTCTTCCATTTGAACACAGAACTCACCTTCAGACCAAGCACCGTTAAAGTTGAATCCATCGATCATCACCCAGTAAGTGGTACCGGCAGTCGTTTGGAAGTTTTCAAATCCTGAAACGTAATTTCCAGTTGAAGCAGCAGTTGGGTGATCTTCGTTACAATCAACAAAAGTCAGGTTAGAACAATCAGGACCTTCGTAGATAGACATTTGCGTATCACCATCTGTGATGTAGTTATTAGAACCACAATCAGAAGTCATGATTTCATAAGCTGCACCGTCACCAGTGAAAGTAAACCAAAGGGTATTTTCCAAAGTTGGGCTGGCTCCTCCACCGTCAGGCTCACCATAGCAATCCCAACCATCAGCAGGATCTCCTAATGCACCTGCGCCGGTATTGTCAACCAAGTCAGAAGCAACAACATTTCCTACACCTTGTCCAACTAATCCGTTAAGATCAAATGCACCAGAACAGAAATCTCCTGCCAATACTGGTGGAGCTAATCTTAGGCGGATATTGTCAATGTAGTAAGTGTTATTTGTATTGATAGAATAGAAATCAATAGAACTCAAGTTAGAACCTGCAGGATAAGCACCTGCACCAATTACAGTGTTACCATCTATTTCAACAGATAATAAATCATTATCTAAATCAACCGCATGAGATACAAGGAACCACTGATCTTGAGGATAAGTAAAGGCATTTCCTTCTACATCACCAGTACCATCTGCTGCTAAAACAAATTCTGCAACGAAATCAGCACCAATAGCAGGAGCACCCTGAATATTGAAGTAAGCATCTTTTCCGGCAGGTACATACATCATCCACTCTAATACATAAGAACCAGAGCTTAAGTCAAACGTAGTCATAACAACATCAGAAGAGTTGTTGTCAGAGATTTCAAGGGAGTTAGTTCCGCTGGCAGCCTGAGCACCGGAAACCCATGCTTCCTCGCCACCACCATTTCCACCACTCCAAAGTCCCCAGTGAGAGGCTTGGTTGCTAATCCATGAACCTGTCATATAAGAATCCAGGTCATCACATAATAAAGAACCAGGCTCATCGCAAGCAGGAAGTATTTCAAAGTGTACATCATCGATATAAAAATCATGGTCACCATCAATTGGGTAGAAGTTAGCTCCACCTAATTGTAAGATTCCGTTAGGATCAGTAGCCTGAGAAGAATATTTCCAGGAGTGAACGTGCGTTCCACCCATGATAAGAGAAGAAGTATCATTATCAAGGTCAATAATTTGAATCACATCAATCCAGGTATCCTGTGGGTAAGAACCAGTAATGGCTACACCTTCAGAATCTAACTGGTAAGTTCCGTCTGTATTCCAGGTAATTTGGTGTGCCCATTCGTCACCCGGAGTAGTCGTTTTCTGGATATTGTAGTATCCGGCAGCACCTCCTGGTACATATATACTAAAGTAGAATTTGTAACGACCAGTCGTTTGGTCAGCAAAAGGAAGGAGAATATCCTGAGTACCACCACCTGTGATACGCATAGAATTAGAACCGGAATTAGCAAAATCATCACTAATTGGAGAATCTTCTCCACCACCTGTGTTTCCACTCCAGGTTGTCCATTGTGGGCTGGTAGCACCAATCAAAGCACCTACCGCATATCCTTCAAAGTCATCACAAATTGTTTGAGAAATAACCGCACAAGTGTCCGGAGGACAAGGGTCACAACTGTTGTAACATACAACAGGTACGTCTGTATCTGTAATTCCGTTTAAGGTATAATCGCGGTTATAACCACCAAAACCATCATCGATACCGCATGCCATAAGGTCTGGGCTGTCCTCCCATCCACTGGTACCATTCAAAAACTTGTATTGAACATTATCCAGTGTGGTCATAGAAGTAGTGTAAGCCCAAACATTATTTCCCTCATCAGCCATCATTGCAGGCGTCCATCCGTTGAAAGAACCAGCAATATACATCCCCATTGGGTCAACGGTGATATCTTTTGCATCGACTCGGAAAGTAACGTTTACAGTTGGAAGAGGACCGCAGTTAATTGTCCAGTCGAAGCCCATGTTACTTTGAGCATCATCCCAGGCAATGGTGTAAGATTGGCCAGCCATTTGAACGAAAGTTATTTCAGAGGCAGTAATATTTCCGGCACCGTCATCACAGTCGTCAACACTAATGGTCACAGCACCGTTAAGGGCAGCAATAAATGCATCAACACAGTTACCAGCATCAAATACGAAACCTCTGGTATCCGCACCACCACCGCAAGAAGTAACCGTACAGACTCCTGTTGTAGCAGCTGTGTACTTATACCACTGACTGTGCGTAGCACCACCATACATAGAACCACTGTTACCAGTAGTGATAGCAGGAGCAGTGTAAGGCACACCATCTACTACAGCTGTAGCAGAAATACAAGTTTCGTTAGGAAGTGGGTCAACGAAGTTTGCAGAGAATGGCAAACTCATTTTTAGCATGGCACAAGTGACAGAGTCCATCATCATCACAGGAATACCAACGCCAATAGTTCCCACCATGGAGAACATAATTGGGGCGTTTGTATTATTGTTACAAACGATAGCTGCAACAGCTCCGGCTTCTTCAGCGTTGGCCGCTTTAGTCGTAAAGGCACAAGCACCACGATCAATCATCGCAATGGTTCCGGGAGGAAGCGGTGCGATGGAATCACAACTTGTAGTTGCTCCGTCAGGCACATTGGTTGCCAGCATTACCGTACCGGCAACAGAGTTGAAATCCGCACTAAAGTAGGCGGCAGCTCCATCGTAAGTCCCGGTAGGACCACTGGTTACGTTCAATGCAGTCTGCGCTTGAAGGCCAATACAGCCCATTCCAAGCAGCAGGAAAAGAAAGTAATGTTTTAAAAAACTCATAGGATTCTTGTTTAGATAATAAAAATTAGTTTTAAAATAAATTTCCTAAAATGGGAAAACACAGGTTGAAATTACGTTTTATCTGCAACTCCTAATAATGACAAACCGATTTTTTTTTAAAAAGAAAGGGATATGACAAAAACGTGGTTTTAAAAGGGTTTTTGTGGGGAAATTCAATTAAAATACTGTATTTTTTTTGGTCGTCACAAGGAGGAGGTTTTTGTTAAAATTGGTACTTTTTTTTATTTTTATAAATATGAAAAACCAACTTCATTTGGGAAAAGAAAAAAGAAAAAAATCCTGTATTGGAAAGGTCAATACAGGATTTCTAAATTTTATTATCAGATACTTTTTATAAAAATAAAATCCCAAAACTCAGCATACTCAGCAGTAAACAAAGCGGAGAGAAAATCTTAGAGTCCGCCCGCCCAAATGCAGTGTCTTTGTCCTTTGTTTTAAAAAAACCGACATAATTGAATTCTCCCAGGGCACGCAATCCAAAAATACTGCCGATGGCCAAGGTGCCGTAATAAATGATCCAGGTCGGCAAATTGAAAAGTGGTGTATAATTTGAATAAATAATTATACTAAAAAATATTAATCCAAATATTACAGCTATAGTCGCCACTTTAAAAACAGGGCCCCTCATTTCCTTTGCCGTGGACTTAAATACTTCGGGAATGGCTTCATTAAAACCCCAGGTTCCACCCAGTACCCAATAGATATGTAAAACGGCAATCGCTATAAGAATAACGCATTCTATTATAATTAAAATAATCATGTTATTACGAATTTATTTTATAAAAATAAGAATAGTCGAAATGATAATGAGTAAATTAGCTACCGTCAAATAAACTTTGACAGGTTTGGGCCAGTATTTTAGCGCAATCACCAGCAAGGCGATAAAGGCAATCCCATTGAGTAAAATCAGAAGGATGGAATTGCTGAAAAATTCAAAATAACTTATTCCCCAGAGCAAATTCATGATACCGATATAAATCGCTCCCAGAGAATGACTGGCATTAAAACCGACCCAGGCCTTGCTCATGGGAACCGTATTGGTGAATTTGTCCAAATTGGTAGACATTAAATTTGCCAGTTCGCCGTCCGGTGTAAATTTGTCTGAAAAATAAAGTAAGGAAAGGTGCGCTACTCCGAGGAGCAACGTGATGCCGCCTGCGATGGCGACGAGAATGGCTGCAATTGTCATGATAAATTGTGTTGGTTTATTATTATAACGCAAGGTAGAAAATAAAGTTTCAATTTTTATTGAAAATTATGAAAGGAAGCTGTAGAAAAAAAGCGATGCCGGAACCCGACACCGCTATACTTTGTTTCATCCTCGAAAAATATATAACCAAAACATCCAATAGTTCATCATTAACGGCAGGAAAATTTCCTCTGGTGGTAATCCTGGATTCGAACCAAGCCCTCCCTGGTTTCAACAGGGCGCTCTCCCCAGAGAGCCTGATTACCTATGTTGCTAATGCTTTTGCATTAGTAATAAAAGAATATGAAAAAAGTAAATTTCAGGAGCGAGCGGCTCCCGTCAGAAAAGTTTACTGGTGGGATATCCGCGAAGCACTCCATACATGGCCTGCGCCCCGTTTACCGGAGGCAGCGCAATTTTTTATATGTGTATTGAGTAAAAACATGGAATTTTGTTTTAATTTGTCTTGTTGTTTAATGACAATGGATAAAGGATTTTAAAATGAAATTAGTTCCCGGGTTTTATAAAAAAATTGTTTTAATATGAAGTGGGCGGATATACAGGCAGCTATTCGCAAATTAAAGTTTCCTGAAAAAAAAGATAAAGGTTTTTTTGAGGAGGAATTGAGGCATCTGTTGGAGGAGAATAATACCAAACATTTGATAAAATTAAATACGATAAATGCCCTGCGCGATCTTTATCTGATGATCAATGCCGAGACAACTGCTTTGGATGTTTCGATATTAAAATCTGTTCTGGAAGGAAATACCTCTTCGCGTTCTCTTTTAGATTATTTTTTGTCTTATATAAATGAAGGAGGTGTATTGCCTGGGGAAGCCGGAGCTGTTGATGCTTTTTTTCATTTGTGCAATCGCAATATAGATAAAAATATTTTATTAGAATTATTAAAAACTAACTTGTTGTCATTTTATAAAATGAACGATTTGTTGAAGTTGAAATATTTCTATGTAGAAAATTTAAAAACACTCACTTCGTTTTATGATAAATATGAAAAAGAACATTCTACGGAAAATAAAAACCTCGCATTAAATTTATTACATATTTTATATCCCACTATTCTTGATGAAGAATCTCCTGATGATTTACATTATTTTATTATAAATATTGTTCCGATGTTTGAAAAGCGATTTGCACATCGCTTTCAACCTAACGCGCTTCGGGAGTACATACATCGTTTTGCAGAATGGTTTATGCTTTGGCTTCGGTACGATAAGAAAGAGGAAGAAGGACTGGAAGCAGATGATGAATATTACGATATGGAATTTGAAACTATCGTAAAATATATCACGGAATTTATCTGGTGGAAAAATGGATTATATTACAGAAATGGTGATAAGAATTTTTACTATGGAAGCCCCGGTTTTTTTCACCTGGCCAAAGGAGGCAGCATTCGCAAAGCGCCGGATCAACGACACTACACCCGGCGCATGGCAAAAGTATTTGTAAATATTCCTTATGATTTTGATCAAACGGATAAGGATATGTACTTATATTGTTATTGTAAATCTCTAAATGCCGGTGACCGACTGACCGAAGCCTTACAACGGTTTATTCGCCATCACCAACAGATAGCAGATTTAAATCAGGAACTCGAATCCTGGAATCCGGTCATCCAAAAACTGGCCACGCCCGAATTTGAAGAACTCGTTCCTGCTCAAATAAATGATCTGCTTGGGTATCTTTATCATTGCCTTAGGGACAAGCCGGACTTTACGGTTCAGCGCCGAACCTTGCGCCACCTCCTTCGGGATAGCGAGGCTTACTACCTGCAAATTCAGGAGCGAGCCATTGCTCGTCAGCAAAGGGCTGCGGAGCCGGAACCCGAAGCGGTTAATCTGGAACAGGCATACCTAAACCGGCAATTGGACTGGCGGGCCATGCAAAGATTAAATGCGGACCAAAGAAAAAGACTGGCTGACCTGGAGCAAAAATGGGAGCCGCATTCTAAAATAAAACCCATGACGATAGGAGGGGATTATAAAATTGAAGAACTGACGTCCAAGCAGGAATTAAATGAAGAAGGTTATATTATGAATCATTGTGTGGGGACGTATGCCCTTAAATGTCGAAGGAAGGAATGTTCTATTTGGTCGCTTCGCCAGTTTAAGAATAATAAATGGTATAGCCTGGTGACGATTGAGGTGGATCGCCGACCTAAGATAATTCAGTCGGCTGCTCGGTTTAATGCCACACCCTCTGCTACACATCAAAAAATGATAGAAAGATGGGCGCGGAACAACTCCATTCATTTTTAATTGAGAAAACTCCGTTGTAGAAGTCTAATCCAAATACAATTTCTTAATCTTCACCATGGGTCCGGGGCACATCGCCTGATGGCAACCCATACAGGATTGTATCATTTTAGTATAATTTTCTTTTAGATTTGATTTGTCTGAGTTGAGCAGGTTAGCCATTTGTTTAAAATACGTTTCGGAATAGGCGGCGTATTCCGGTGTGGAAGATTTTCCGGGTTCCGTACTTTTGGCTCCTAGTATTTTATTATAGTCAATATGGCTTTTCGGTAATTTTCCTTCACTCACCGCTTTTTTCAAATCAAATCCTTCCTCATATAATTGAACCATTAAAACCCGCAATTCACTTCCCGGTATTTTTTTTCCATTTTTACCTATGGCAGCACTATCCTCCCCATTCTGACAACCCAGTATCAAAGCAAAAAAAACCAACCCAATAAAAATTAAATATTTATACATAAAAATAAATTCTACATTCTACATTTTACACTCTCAAAAAAAATCATTCACGAACAGTAAAAACATTCCCACTGTTCAATTTTACCTGCTCAATAATGGTAGCCGGATCATCCGTTCCAAACCGGACATTTTCGAAAAATTTTAAGTAATCAATATCGATGGTTATTTCAGTATCAAATCCGCTAAGAATATTTTTTGTCAGGCTCAACTGAATCGGAACTTGATTATTCACTCCTTTTATAGAATAAGTTAAAGTATCCTCCATAGCATTTTGGTGTTGAATTTGAATGCGCTGGAAAATTCGACCTTGCATCTCGTCCAAATACATAGAGTCCGATAACATTTTTAGCGGATGATTAAAGGCCAGATAATCGGGATTGGCCAGATTAGCAGATTCGTCCAGACCTATATTAAAGGACAATCCTTCAATAACGCCGATAGATCGGAATGTCCCGATAGAATAATCTTGGATGGGAAATTTTACAAGAAGATAATCATCCACCGGGGTCGGAATAGACCCGTCCGGCTGAACTAATCCAATCGTATCTGTAACCTGAACAACACTGCCGTCCCTCAAAGTCAATTCAATATTAGAAAGGTAAAACTTAAAGGAGTGGATTCTAAAGGTATCTCCTGCCGCATCCGGGTGAAAAACTGTCTGCCTAAAGTTGTTCGTATCCGCAAAATGGAAAAAATTGATGTTCAATTGTGGAAAAGTACAGCAGCAATCTTCCGGCAAACAGCAATCTTCATCCGCATTTGCAGCAAAATTTGAAGCAGAAGGGTCTAAACATCCTTCAATAGGCGTGTCACAGGAATTCAGGAGTAGCAAAAACGCTGTGAGTAACATCAAAATGCCATTAAAAAGTGGGTTTTTCCCAAGTTGGGAGGGTGTTTTTAGTTGTTTTTTTCGCTGAAATCCCCATTTGATACACTCAGATTTTTCACTTTGTTTCTGCTGCATGTTCTTTAAAATATTTTTTATAATGTATTGATTATTAGTATTTTAT